>CAZPFM010000217.1:0-5160 GCA_964585845.1 uncultured Bacteriovorax sp. | reverse complement strand
TTATCAGGATGTTTACAATGCCCTCACCGACGAAGGGATTATGATGAATCAGACTGAGAATCCTTTTCTCGACGAATTCGGGATTAAAAACATCTACAATAACATGCGAAAGATCTTCCCTATCGTGAACTCTTTTTCAGCGCCAATGTTGATCTATCCAGGTGTCTACTGGACCTTCGGTTTCTCCTCTAAAAAGTACCGTCCGACAGATCTCAATATGGCCAAAATCTCAGAAATGGATAAACTCCAGAGAAGCCTTAAGTGGTACAACATGGACTGGCATAAAGGAGCTTTTGCCATTTCCAATTTTCACAAGACGATGATTGGTCAGGAGTAATATGAAAGAGCCCCGTCTCATTAAAGAAGTTGAAGGTCTCGAACACGCCAAGGCTTTCATTGGAACCGAGTTTGCCTCAGCGATCTTCTCAGATTCCACCCATATTATCGGCTTCTGTTTTGATGGAACCACAAGCTTTCGTCCAGGAGCGCGCTTTGCTCCCGGAGCCATCCGCGAAGCAAGTTATGGACTTGAGGACTACTCCCCTTATCTCGACAAGGACACCCAGGACTACCACATCGTCACGATGGGAGATCTTCCTATCTATCCATCCAAGTGGCACATCACCAATGATTTTTTCATGGAGATGGTCAGCGATCTCGATCTCAAAAAAGACAATATTAAATTCCTCACTTTAGGTGGGGAGCATTCCATTTCCTACGGACCCATTAAGAAGTATCTCGAAAGCTATCCTGAGCTCGTGGTTCTTCACCTCGATGCCCACACGGATCTTCGGGATGGCTACCTGGAAGAGAAGTACTCTCACGCTTCCATCATCCGGCGTATCCTGGACCACTTCACCCCTAAAAATCGCCTCATCCAGTACGGAATCCGTTCCGGGCCTAAGAGCGAATTTCAATGGATGAAGGAGAATAAGACCCTCGCCACTTCTTTAAAGGAGTGCTGTGAGTGGCTTGAGTCCATCGATGACTCCCGCCCTATCTACCTCACTCTGGATCTGGACTTCTTTGACCCGGCCTTCTTCCCTGGGACAGGAACCCCGGAGGCCGGCGGCGAGGACTTCCATGGCTTCATGAAAATCCTTAAGATTCTCAACAAGAAGAACTTCGTGGGTGCAGATGTGGTGGAACTGGCCCCTATGCTGGATGCTACCGGAAACTCATCTTGTTTTGCTTCCAAAGTGGTGCGGGAAGTGATCCTCGCCATGAATAAATAATCTTAAGTTTATTGCCTCATTTCTGGGCCAGGGAGCTTTTCTCTGGCCTAGGAAACTCTTAACATTCCATTCTCTGACCACGGGATTTTGTACACTTAAAAATCTTCTATTAATCTTCATGAAATTTCTCGGACATACCTTAAGATAGGCGCCGGACGAACCGAAGAAGGTAATATGAGAAAGATGTCTCGCATGGAAATTAGTAAAGAATGTCGCCGGGTTTTGAACCGCCACGGTGTGGATCTTTCCTACTGCCAGTACATCTGTTCTCCCTACGAAGTCCGCCTCCACGGAGAACTCTACAAGATCGATGGCACAGATTTTAATGCCAACGAGATCGACTACATGATTCATGACTTTCGAAAAGTTCTCTCAGGGATCAACGTCTTCGGGGAACTCGAAAACTGGCGCTTTAATTCTGATCAGATTCAATACACCGGTGATAAATCCACTAAGACCGGCGGAAGCGACAAAGAAGCCGAGGTCTATGTCATCGACCTCGACGACTACGACTTCGAGGCCAGTTAGTCTTCAGGTAAATATCTCTTCTTAAGATACGGATGAACGATGAGGGCCACGGCGATGATTCCGAGCTCGTAGAGCATCATCATCGGTAACCAGACACACATCATGCTCACAACATCCGGCGGAGTCAGGATCGCTGCACAGACAGCAAAGATGATCGCCATGTACCGTCTCCAGGAGCGAAGAGAGTACTTCGTCACAAGCCCCATGAAACCCAGGATAAGCATGACATTCGGAAGTTGAAAGAGAAGCCCAAGAAGAACGAGGATCTTGGAAGCCAGTAAGAGGTAGTCCACCACGCTCAGCATGGCCTCAACGTCTTTTACACCGGCGTTCATCATGGTTGAGAAAGTAAAAGGAAAGATGACGTAATAACCGAAGGCGACACCAGAAACAAATAGGAGAAATCCCACGAAGATAAAGGGTCTGATGGCCTTGATCTCATTGTCGTAAAGACCCGGCTTAATGAAGAGCCAGACCTCTCTGAACCAGAAAGGAGAGGCCAGAAGAACACAGGACCAGAAAGCAATCTGGAGCTCTGCCATAACCTTATCAAGAAGACCCGTAAAGATGACCTTTCCATTCGATGGCCCCAGGGCCTCTCTTAGGGGAACGAGAAGGAACTCAGCAATCTGATTAGAAAAAGCGTAACAAACCCCGAAAGAGATCACGAGAATCACGGCGACATGGATCACCCGTACCCGTAGCTCCTCTAAGTGCTCTAAAAAAGTCATCTCCTTCATAAAGTCCATCATAGCGAGGAGCTCATTTTCTGTATAGAATAGACTTATGAAATACCTCTTCCTCCTCACCTTCTTTCTGCAAAGTTCGGCCCTTTTCGCAGCAACTGACATTTTGAAGTGCCTGGGAAGTGAGGAAAAACGCTTTCATTTGAATAAAAGACAGGGCCCTGTCTACGATCTGAATCAGAAACTCATCTCCGAAATCGTGCAAATCCCCGGTGTCAGCCTAAGGCCCGATGTCCTGCGGGATATCTGTAGACCTGGCCAATTCTCTGAGTCCTGGAAGCTTCTCGAGCACACTCTTAAAGAGGGCAAGGCTATTTTCCTCTTTAAGAACAAGTCCAATGCTGAACTTGCCTCAGGCATGGCCGATGACTATATCGAGGCTTCACGGGATATCCTTATAGGCTTCATCACATCGATTCAGGCCGAAGCTCCGAGCGCGGATTGCCTGAAAAGAGAGATCCCTAAGCTTGATGAGTTCTTTTATAAGATTAAGGCCCTTCAGGAAGATGTGGACATGAAGCAGATTTTTGAAAATTATGATGTGAGAATCTTCGAGCAGCTTAAATCCTACCCGAGGGCCTTTGAGAGATGTCAGCGGCGTCTTAAGAAGAACACCAAGTCCGGAGTCGTTTCCGATCCTAAAAAGCCCTGAAGCTTTCTTCCCATGTTTTCTTCTTCTTTCTGTGATACCGCTCGCTCGTAGGTAATGATGACGGTATTTCTGGAGAATTCTTCCACCCGCATTTGCCAGTCCTGAGTGAAGGGAAAAACTTTCAAAGCTTCATCGATCATAAGAATCCAATCGGCCTTACTTTTCCCGGCGATGAGACGTTTTTCCGACTCTCCAGGAAGATTGAGAAGTTTTTTCAACTGAGGAAGGCAGCTCCTGCAGCCCATAGAGGCCTTCGTTTCCTGAGCGAGCTTCTCCAGAGTCACGACCTCTTCACTCTGAAGGAGGGCCACGACGTCGGACTCCCGGACACCAAAGCACCTGCAGATGAGTGGGGATGCTTCTCCGTACACATGCTCTCGGCCCCGGTAGACATCGAGGGCCACTCTTAAAACCTCGAAGGCTTCAAAAAAGATATGATCCAGGGCTTCTGTTTTTCTTTCCCAGTAGAAATCATCATCTCTGAAAACCTCATCAAAGCTTTTCCACTGAAAATCCTGAGCTTCTGAAAACCGAAGACCCACAAGGCAGTGACAGAGGGCCTCAAACCAGAGGTCAGGTCCACCGGTGTATCCGGCAGAGAAGATGACATCTTTTGAATCGAATCTTATTTCGAGTTGCCGATGAGAAGAAGAACTTCGCACACTGACCGAAGGTGATTCGAGCTTTTTATTGAATGAGTTTGAGAGGAGAAGTTCTTTAAATTTTATCATCTTCCGCGGTCCACTCCTCAGGGGAAAACTGGGTGAGGATTTCGTGGCCCGATTCGGTAATGAGAACCGTATGCTCGAACTGGGCAGACCAGGACTTATCTTTAGTGACGACCGTCCACTCATCATCGAGAACGCGGCAGTGGCGTTTTCCGAGATTGATCATAGGCTCGATAGTAAATGTCATCCCCGGGCGCATCTCCACACCGGTTCCTTTCTTACCAAAGTGAGTGATTTGTGGATCTTCGTGGAAGTCTCGTCCGATCCCATGACCGCAGTATTCATGAACGACAGAATAACCGTGAGAATGAGCGAGCTCTTCAATGACTGCACCTATGTCACCAAGTCTGGCCCCTGGCTTACAAACAGAAATTCCGGCCATCATGCACTCATAGGTGACTTCAACGAGTTTCTTATGCTCCTGAGAGACATTGCCCATGAGAAACGTGCGATTGGTATCTCCGTGGAAGCCTTTCAGAATAGTTGTGACATCAAGATTGATGATGTCCCCGTCTTTGATAAATTCTTTCTCGCTGGGAATTCCATGACAAATGACTTCATTGCGTGAAGTGCATAGGGACTTAGGAAATCCGTGATATCCCAGAGTCGCAGCCTTTGCTCCGCGATTAATCATATAGGCATGACACATGGTATTAATCTCTTCTGTGGACATGCCAACTTTGAGATTTTTCCCAAGGAAATGAAGGGTCTTAGCCGCGAGCTTGCAAGTCTCTCGCATGAGCTCGATTTCACGAGTCGATTTGATGGTAATCATATTGCTCCCCTTATACACTTTTGTGAGGAATTAAGCTAGTTTTGTCCCATGCTGCAGTACCAAGTTATTCGCACTCATATATCGCCCTACCAAGGGAAGGAATTTAAGGCCAGGGAGAAGGAAATTCTCGAGTCTCTTTCAGGTGTTTTTTACACAGAAGAAAGCCTCGGACCACAAACTCCGACAATCCTTATCACCAATACCCACACTCAACTCAGTCAGCTTCCTCCTGCTCTCCTTAATCAGACTGAGCTCATCCTCCATCCTAATTCGGGATATGATCACTTCATCAGTGAGGAGGAGATCTGGCTAAAAAAGCCTCTCATCGTGGGACACGTCATCAGGGCCCAGGCCGTAGCAGAGTATTCGCTGGCTTGCCTTTTTCAGGGAGTCGCTGAGCTGCCTCAGCACCTTTCCTGGTCATCGGGTCGCCAATGGAATCGCTCCCTCATTAAAGGAATGCCCATTTGCTTATTTGGATATGGGCACATCGGTA
>CAZPFM010000216.1:0-5208 GCA_964585845.1 uncultured Bacteriovorax sp. | reverse complement strand
CTATGTGAACACCAAGAGCGGAGGAGTGAAGAGTTTCTTTTCCACCTATTTTCCATTTGCTACTGGTGGGATTCAGGAAGCCTTTAATCAAAAAGTGGACCTCGAATTCGAAGCCATGGCCCACGAACTCCATCAGCTCTTTGATCTCCCTTACGGAGGGGACTTTAAGCTGTGGGTGAGAGAAGGTTATTCCGAACTTCCTGGGGAGATTGGTGAAGAAGGTCGCAAGGTCCTGAAGGCCTATTACGCTCGACTTGCCAGACTCATGCAAAAAAACTTCGAACAGATCCAGCTCTCAAATCCCGATGCTTTAAGAGATGCTCTCGCCCAGGTGATGGGTTTTGGAAGCCGGGAGCTCATCCAGCTTGTCTGCTTTCATGATTTTAAAGGGAATGCCTCGGTTCAAAGTAGCGTTCATCAGTATTCCGATTTGGAAAAGAATCTACGCGGACTTCGCCTGCTGCCCTTCTCAGAGACTGCTTCTGTAGACTGGGAGGTAGGGGACTGGCGTCTTCAGATAAGGATCAAGCCCATGAACAAGTTCACCACCACGGCCATTAAGATAAATTGCTCAGTTAAGTTTAGTTAGGCGATTTTCCAATTAGTGCGAAGAAGGACTGGATCCAGATCCTGGGTCGCAAATTTTGGGCCTGTTCTTTGAACCAGACAAGAAGCCGAATCCAGCCAGAAACCAGGAACACTGGTAGCGAGATAGACGTTCTTTTTTTCTGCAACTTTTAAAAGAAGTTCTTTGAAACTTTTCATCATGAACATGGAGAGATCTCCCTCCTGAATATGCACAAGGAAAGTGTCTGTTGGGGTGAGTAGACCTTTAAAAAGTCCCACCAGAACCCGCTCCCAGCCTTGGGCCTCGGAAGCTGTGAGATGGGGTTTCTGGATCAGATTCACCCAGGAATGGTATTCATCCGGAATAAGACCAGTGACTTCTCTCCAGAATTCAATATTCGAAGAGATCTGGACATTTTCAAAGAGACTTAAGTGGGGAATCAGACCTGTTGAATCATCCACAAAGCAAAAGGTCTCCCGGCGCCCAGACCTATGTTTCATGAGATGAACGAGGTCTTTAAAGACATTTAAGTCAGTGGATTTTTTCTCCAGGATAACAAGTCCAAATTTTTGAGGCGTCTGCATGCTACTTCTTTCGGTCAAAAGACTCTGTGGCTTGAAAGATTTAAGCTATAATGGCTCCATGGACGCTTCAGCAGCAGAAAAAGCCTATAAACCCGATCGTGAAGGTCGGAAAGAGCCCGTGGTGGTTGGACTCTCGGGTGGGGTGAAGTCCTATGTGACAGCTTCACTTTTAAAGATCCAGAAATATGAAGTTATTGGGGTGACGGTTCAAAACGAACCTCAGGGTTTCCAGGCCTCTCTGGATAAGGTCGTCCGGTGTCACGCCAGTGATCAAAAGCTTGATGAGATCCGTCTTTTTTGCCGAAGCCTGGGGATTCCTCATTTTGTGGTGAAGTCCGGTGCTGAATTCCAGGAGACGGTGGTTGAAACGTGGAAGAGCTCCCGGATTCAGGGAACACTGGCCCGTCAATGTCGCCTCTGTCATGTCATGCGATTGAGAATTCTTCACCGGGAAATGCTTCGTCTGGGTGTTCACAAACTCGCAACTGGTCACCTGGGCAAAATCTTTGTGCAAAATGAGAGCATCTTTCTGCGTTCTTCCAATGATGAAAAGCATGATCAGTCAGGGCTTCTCTCCGAGCTCCCGGAGCCCATCCTTCGCTCCCTTCTTCTTCCTTTATCAGATCTTCAGTACGCCGAAATTCTCCGTCTGGCCGAAAACTTTGCCATCATGAATAATTCCCATGAGCTCACATCCTGCTTTCCTGCCAGTGATCCAGTTAATGAATTCCTTGAGAAAACCATTCCACCCGGTATCAGAAAGCCCGGCTCACTAGTTATTAAGGATGAGGATAAGTTCGATGACCATGAGGGTGTGCAGAATTATATCTATGGAGAACCCATCTCTCCTAAAGATTCTCATGACGAGCACGTTTTCATCGATTACAAAGCTTCGGCTAAAGAGATCATTCTGGGGACCTCAGCGGATTTTCTTACAGATGACTTTTTCATTGCCTGCGACAATATCTCTGACACCACTGCCTTAACAGAGCCTTCGACTGGATATGTTCGTCTTAAAGATGGAGAAGTGGAGTGTTGGCTTTCACCTAAGAATCTCGGACGCATTCATGTTAAATTGAGTGAGAAGAAAAGAATTCTCACTGGTTCTACTCTCTCACTTTTTAGAAGGCCTGGTCGAAATTCAAAACTCATCGTCACAGGAAGAGTGACCGGTGCCATTAGAGTAGAAGACGAAGCTGACGAATCCAGTGAAGAAAAATTGCCAACACAAACTCAGTATTCCCGATAGCTTTCGACTCCCCTCGACATCAGGCGCAAATTTAGCTATACAGAAGCCATGAATTTCGACTTTAATCCCGAGCTTCTTTCGGCCTATGGAATCACTCTTTCTGAGAGTGAGTTTAAGGCCAATCGATCTACCAAGGTCGTCGTCGGCATGTCCGGGGGAGTGGACTCCTCTGTCAGTGCTCTTCTCTTAAAGCTTCAGGGTTACGATGTGCTGGGTCTCTTCATGAAGAATTGGGATGAGACGAATCCAGATGGCTCATGTCCGGCCGATCAGGACTATCAGGATGTCATTCGGGTCTGCGAGAAGATCGATATTCCTTACTATTCCGTGAACTTCGTTAAAGAGTACTGGAACTCTGTTTTTGAGGAATTCTTAAGTGATTACCGAAAGGGACATACTCCTAATCCGGATATTCTCTGCAATCGTGAAATTAAATTCAAAGTCTTTTTCGAGCGGGCAAAGCTCCTGGGTGCAAGATACCTGGCCACCGGTCATTACTGTCAGATTGAGGATGGCCATTTAAAAAAAGGTGCTGATCTTAACAAGGATCAAACCTATTTCCTCTATGCCATCAATCGCAATGTTTTAACGGATGTTCTTTTTCCTATTGGTCATCTTCCTAAGCCAAAAGTTCGTGAGCTAGCAACACTCTTTGATCTTGCAACTCAGGCGAAGAAGGATTCAACGGGAATCTGTTTTATCGGTGAGAGAAATTTTAAAAATTTTCTCTCTCAGTATATCGAGTCTCAGAAAGGCAAATTTGTCACCCTTGAAGGGAGAGTCCTGGGCGAGCACGACGGGGCCTGCTTTTATACCTTAGGTCAGCGAAAAGGCATGGGCATTGGCGGACCTGGTGAGCCCTGGTTTGTGGTGAGAAAAAATCTCATTCAAAATGAAGTGATTCTCGCTCAGGGACAGGATCATCCGGCCCTTTATTCAGATGGTCTCAAGGCCTCAGAGCTCAACTGGTTAGTTGAACCAAAGAAATCAAGCTTCAGTTGTAAGGCCAAGGTTCGCTACCGTCAGACTGAAGAGGAATGCGAAGTTGAAATCCAGGGGGATGAAGTGATTGTGCGCTTTAAGAAACCCCAGCGGGCCATGACTGTTCGGCAGTCCATTGTCTTCTACGACGGAGAGACCTGTCTTGGTGGCGGGATCATTTCTGAAATTAATCCGGATTTTTATGAGAGGGGAGTCTCGTTACCAGAGATCTTTGCGAGTCAAATCGAGCCCTGAATTTTCTTTCTTAGAGGCCTTGGCCTCAAAGCCCTGGCAATCCCCCATTCCTGCGCTCCTGACGATGGAGGAAGGCATCTCCCGGGATTGAATCCCAAAACGGCGGCAGCCATTAGGCGTTTTCTGGTCCCAGGTGATAAAATAATGTCGACATTGCTGGCACTTAGGCTTTTCCATAATCAGATTCTATTTATTCTCGTGATTTAGGGCCAGTAGGTAAATATTCCCATAGCTTAAGTGGTTTCCTTTTAGACAGCCTGAAAGGTTTACATTCAGGGTCGTTTTTCCCTGAAGAGAATCAAGTTTTAGGGCTTAATCATCTTATATCGCACTGCAGCGGTGACAGTCTGGCCCCAAATGGCCGGCATTGAAATCGCAAGGCAGGAAGCTAGTGACTTGTTTGTGGATTGGAAAGTTAAGTATGAACTTTGTTGATGAAAATGCTGGGGCCCAAATGCTGAATGTTGTTTCTCTCTTTAATTCTCAAGAGACTTTTACTGCTGACCCTTTGGCCGAAATGCTTAAGGAAGGTGAGTGTGGACAAAATGAGATGGATGCTGCCCCTGAGCTTCAGAATGAAAGAAGAAAGCTTGTCCGGGAAGATCACTTTCCTGAGCAGGGTCTTTTCATCTTAGATCAGCAGCTCGAGGCCTTAAACGAGCGTCTCTCCCGGATCAAATTCTACCTCTCAGATTTGGACGATATTTTACCAAAATAGAATCTAGACAACTGACTGATAATCCCCTAATTTATATGCCTACTTCAAAATTCCTATCTGTGCCCAGGTGGTGAAATGGTAGACACGCACGCTTGAGGGGCGTGTGGCGAAAGCTGTGCTGGTTCGAGTCCAGTTCTGGGCACCATTTAAAATAATAAAAAAAGGATCCGTCAGGATCCTTTTTTTTTGCCTTTTCAGTACCGAGCCGGAACTATCAATGCGTGTTCAATCTCTCAGAAACTGAGCTTCTAAATTTCCTCACCCAATTCGCCTTCGATCCCCTGAAGGCCTACGGAATCATCGTTTTTTTTATCTTTGCTTGCTCTGTGATCCTGCCCTTTCCTGAGGAATTACTGGTCCTCGGTGCCGGTCTCATTGCTCACGCTGGGCTTGTGGGTGAGGGTAGTGGGGAAGCGGTGAATCCCATCACGATGAGTGTCGTTTGTTTTTTTGCCGTTTTCTTAAGTGACGTCTTGGTTTATTACATGGGAAAGCTCGCCGGCGGTCGGATCATCCAGACAAAATTCTTTCAATTACGATTTGCTGGAAAGAAGTATGACCGGATCAACAAGTGGTTCAGTGATTATGGCGGTTGGGCCGCGGGACTTTTCCGCTTCACTCCCGGGTTGCGTTTTCCGGGACACCTCTGCTGTGGATTCATGGGCATGCCCCTCTTGAAATTCATGCTTGCCGATGCCGTGGCCTGTCTCCTTTTTATCCCTCCCCAGATTCTTTTCATCTCTTATTATGGGAAGGAGATTCTCTGGCTTTTCTCACAACTTCAGTCCAGTCTCTTTTCCCTCCTGCTCCTGGCAGGTGTCCTGTATGTGGTTTTGAGATTGGTCCGCTCGCG
>CAZPFM010000215.1:0-5211 GCA_964585845.1 uncultured Bacteriovorax sp. | reverse complement strand
GTGTATCTGCAGCTCCGCTACATCTTCACCCGTAAAGGAATTGGGGCCTGGAAAAAACAGCACCAGTCCCTGATCGAGTATAATGCCCGATTCGCCCCGAATATGGGCCAGCTGTGCCATTCGAGGTGCCGGCACTGAACCTATGACTGTTTCGAGTCCGAATCGAACGCCCGGACCAGAAATTCGGATATCTGCCTCTCCGGCCGGGGGGCAGATTCAGAAGATCTATTCGACCTCGAATCTCATTTCCTTTGCCATAAGGAGTCCGGGAAAAACGAATCACGTCTATTTCGGTCGGGGGAGTGGGACCGAGGGCGTCTGGCTAGGCTCTTCGGCACCGAGTTCTCTCCTGAGAAGAAAAGATAGTTTTCTCGAGTACCTGAGAAGACATTTATCCTCCTGCACCTTTCTTGGATTAGAGCTTGATCCTTTTGACCGGATCGTGAACCTTCGTTACCAAAAATACGGTCAGGAAGAGTCTTTTCTTTGGTTCTGGATGTCCAGGAAACTCTATTTCGTTCATCACTTTCATGAGGGGCCAGGCGCTCCCGCAAAGCTACTTTTAAGCTGGCAGGGCAAAGCCAGAAGAATTGAACCAGGGGATCTCCTTCCTCTCTGGGAATACTTTGCAGAGGTGGGAAGAACGAACCACCTTGACAGAGACACTGAAGCCAGAGAATTTAACGAAGTGGAAGAACTTCTGAGTCAGGAAGAAAAGCATCTGACATTGAAGCAGGATTTATCCCGTCCGGGATTTCTCGCCCGAAAAAGGCAGAAAATCTCCCAGGACATTGAGAAAAATGAGCAGTGGCGGGACATTGATGAATACCTAAAAGAAGATAAAGATCTTTCTGGCTATGAAGTGAAGATCGGAGATCATCGCATCAAGATGGCGGGCGACCTGAACCCATATGAGCGCCGAAATCTCCTTTTTCAAAAAATAAAAAAGCTTAAGCGAGGCGAGACCATCTTACGACAACGCCTGGAAGAAGTGCAGGGAGAAGAGCAGATACCTGTGAAGAAAACGGAATCCCAGCTCCCTCTGGTTAAGCCTGTTTGGGGTAGTGAGAAGAAAGAGACGCTTGCGCCCAAGGAGTCGAACTCAGAAGAGATCAAACTTTTTGATCATCCGGAATGCTCTATCGGTCTGGGACTATCTGCCAAAGGAAACGACCAATTGCGAATCCGCTGGGGTAAAAAAGATGATTACTGGGTCCACCTCGATGGACTCAAAAGTGCTCATGCCATCATCAAGATGAAGGGTCAGGGGGCTCCGGATGCCACGATTCTGGGGCTGGCGGCGAATATAGTTGCCCAAAACTCTCACTTTAATGGAGACCGAATTCCGATTATCTACACCCAGGTGAAAAATTTGAAGGGTGTTACGGGGGCCCCTGGTATGGTAATATATAAAAAAGAAAAGCACCTCACGTGTCCCCGCACGGAGCTTAGCTCGGAGTATAATTCGGCATGAAAATTTTCGCTCTCTTCTTCGCTCTTTTGGTAAATCCCTCTTTCGCTGCCGATCTTGGCGAGTACCTCAAATTTTTCGATTCCAAGGTTTATTCTTTGAAGACCAAGGGTGTTAAAGATTTCACCGTTGAGATTTCAAGCTCAAAGCTCACCAAGCAACTTAATGACCTAAAGTCTTTCGGAGAAATTAAAAATCTTCGCTTTAAAATCTACTGGACCGCCAATCCCGAAAGACTGGACATAGAGGTCCTGGGAATGCCAGATGGCTTTCTTCAGCTCAAAGACGAACTCCGAGCAAGTATCCTTCCTGTCTTAGATAATCTTCTTCCTATGACCCTGGCCCAGCGCCTGCCGGGGTACAAATTCACTTCGGGCAAAGAAAAATCTTCCATCGTCGCCACTGATACAACCGGGCTGGCGCCCATTCCTTCCTACACATTGAAATTCGACGCTCAGGATCGCTTGATCAAGATAGTTGGGAATCGTCCGTTGGGGACTCAGGAAATCGATTTTACCTTTGAGAAGAAAGCCTTCTCTGACGGAAAGTGGGCCCTTGTCTCTGTGGTGCAAGAGGTTTCTGACAATGGCCAAATCATCAAGGTGACGCGAAATCTTAATTACGGGTCCACCCAAGGCATTGGCACTCTTTCTTCGGTGGATATTTCTACCGAGCAGGAACTCAAGAAAGAGGGCTCCAGGCCCGTGTCTCAGTCAGATATGATCGAGTTCAGCAATTATCAGATCAACAGTGGTGCGGCTTTTAAGCATTTTCTTTCAGATTCTAAGAGTAACTGACAAGCATCCTTCCCTTCTCAGCAAACTTGCTTTCCCTCTTGAGACCTGCCCAGAGCAAAGTATAATGTTCTCATTAACTTAAAGGTCATTTCGTGCGTGAAATTAGTCTAAGTAAAAGTGGCGAGCAAAAGCTCAAGACTCATCAGTTTGAATTAAAAGCTCAGGATGCAAAAGATTCTCTGCGCTCTTATACCCCGGGAGAATGGGTGAGAGTCAGGAACTCAGGTCATCTGGCTTTTGTGAATCCCATGCTGGAAGAGCAGCCTGGGGCAATTCAGGTGATAGAAAATTCAGAGAATGATCTCGATCCCATGTCACTCATCGAACAAAGGATCAGAAGTGCTTATGAGATGCGCCTTCTTGATCCTACCTATATTTCAGGATGCCGGGGTTTTTATGGCCAGGCCGATGGACTTCCGGGCCTCATCGCAGATGTCTTTACCAATACGGTTTTAATTCAGATCAATACCGCTGGCCTTGATGGCCACCGGGATCATATCAAGAATGTTTTTCAGTCCGTCTGGGAAAGAGAAGCCCATCTTCTCGATAACGAAAAATACCGAGAGAAAGAAGGTCTCCCAAAATTTCCGCAGGAAGAAATTCCTGCTATTGAAGTCTCGGAAAATTCTCTTCGCTATGAACTCTCTCCGGAAGTAATTCAAAAGATTGGTTTCTATTACGACCATCGAGAAAACAGGCTGACTCTTAAAAATATTCTCTCCCGGCTTTCTCATGTTCCCCAGAGTGGGCTTGATCTTTTTTGCTATGCCGGAGCCTGGGGAATGAATGCCTTAAACGGAGGGGTCCAGCATATTGATTTTGTCGATCAGGGTTCGTTCAGTGAAGAAATCAGGCGTGCTCTTGAGTTGAATGGCTTTCAGAATCGGGGATCCTTTCATCGTGCCGATGTTTTCAAATTTATCGATGACGCCATAGCCGCAAAGAAAAAGTATGAGCTTATCCTTTGTGATCCCCCCGCCTTTGCCAAAAGTGCTCATCAGAAGAGATCGGCTTTAGAAGGGTATTCTAAGCTTCATCGGAAAGTAATACGGACCCTCGCCTCCAAAGGCATTGTGGTTTTCTCTTCCTGCACGCATTATGTGAATCCCGAGGAGTTTCAAAAGACCATTCTCGAAGCTTCCTATAAGGAAAATCGAAAGCTCCGGTTGCTCCATTGTGGGCATCAGGGATGGGATCACCCGACACCTGCTACCTTTGATAAATCAAATTACATAAAAAGTTTTTTTTACAGATTGGAGAATTAAATGCAACTTCAGGAAAAAATTAATTCACTTCTTGATCGAGCCAAGACAACCGTCTTTGGTCAGGACGAGATGCTTGAATCCATTATGGCCGCTCTCGTCTGCGAAGGACATCTCCTAATTGAAGGACTTCCTGGTCTAGGAAAGACACTCAGCGTTTCTGTGATGAGTAAGCTTTGTCACCTCAACTTCCAGCGAATTCAGTTCACTCCAGACCTTTTGCCATCTGATCTTATCGGTACCATGATGTACAATCAGCAGAAGCAGGAATTCACGACAAAGTTTGGTCCTATCTTCACTCAGCTCGTTCTTGCCGATGAAATCAACCGATCACCGGCCAAGGTTCAGGCCGCTCTGCTTGAGGCCATGGCCGAAAAGCAGGTCACGATTGGAGATAAGACTCATAAGCTTCCTTCACCATTTGTCGTACTGGCGACTCAAAACCCAATCGAACAGGAAGGTACCTACAATCTTCCTGAAGCTCAACTTGACCGTTTCATGATGAAGATATCCGTGGACTACCCAAGCTTTGAAGCTGAAAAGAGTGTCCTCGGTCTTAAGACTTTTCAACCTGACCTTTCTCCGATGATTAATGAGCAGGATCTACTTACGATGAAAGAAAAGGTCGAATCGGTCTACGTCGACGAAAAAATTAAGGACATGATCATCCGGATTGTCCATGCCACACGTCCCGGAAGTGAATTTTTCCCAAAAAAATATGATGGAGCGGTCGTTGCGGGAGCGTCTCCCCGGGCCTCCATTTGGCTCTATAAAATTTCTAAGTTTAAAGCTTTCATGGATGGAAAAGATTTCGTCACCCCGGAGCACATTCTTTCTATTGTTCCGTCTGTGATGGGTCATCGTGTGATCCCTTCTTATGAAGCCCAAATCGATAAAATTAACGTGAGAAACCTCGTGGCATCTATTGCTGCCAATGTGATTTAATGAATTTAAAAGAAATTGAAAAGGTTGTGGGAATGATTCAGTCCCACATCTTTAAAAACTCTAATGCCTACTCCACAGGAATGCTTAAATCACATTTCCGTGGATCAGGACTTCAGTTCCGCGAACACCAGGTCTATGTCCCAGGCGATGATGTCCGTTTCATTGACTGGAAGCTTTCTGCTCGCTCTTCCAATGTGTATATAAAAACCTTTGAAGAGGAACGGAATGTCGAAATTGTTATCTTCTTTGATGTCAGTCACACCCTCCTTTATGGATATGAGAACAAATCTAAGCTTGAGGCCATGATTGAAATTGTTGCTCTCATCTATCTTCTCGCCGGACAGACTCATGACCTTGTTCGGGTTAATATCTGGGGTAAGGAAGTCATGAGCCTTCCTCCGAAAAAAGGAAAAGAAGGACTCACTATTTTCATCGCAACACTGGAGAGGCTCGGATTACTTGATGCCCAAGGCAGGGTTGTTCTCAAGCAGCCCAAGGAAATAAATCCGTTAACGGAAGCGGATAAGATTGGGCAAATGAAGTCTTACCTCGCAAAAAAGAAGGAAGTGATCTATCTCGGGGACTTATCCCTTATGGAGCGGCCGGAATCCTGGGAGAAGCTCCTGGACAAACGAAATATGCATTGCTTCAGGATTTATTCTCCCGTTGATAAGAATGTTCAAACACCTTTTCTTCTGAAGGCAAGAAATCCTCTGAGCGGAAAAGGTGTTGTGAC
>CAZPFM010000214.1:0-5227 GCA_964585845.1 uncultured Bacteriovorax sp. | reverse complement strand
CGGGACACATTTGAAATTAATCAGAAACTTCTGGTGAGACCGTTTCAGACTCTGCACCGGATTCCTTCTCTGGGTTACTCTCTTTACCGAAAGGTGAGAAAGCTTAAGCCAGAGCTAGAAGGGAGATCCTCTTCAGAGATTGCCGGATTAAAAAAAGAGGGGATTGAGCCCACCACGGAATCAGAGGAATGCCTTTTGAGCTTTACCGGAGATACCCAGATTTAATTCCTCGATCTCTCCCCGGAAGTGCGCCACTCAAAGATCCTTATTATGGAAACCACTTACCTGGATGAGCGCAAAAGCATCCAGTCCGCCCGGGACTGGGGACACACCCATTTCCTTGAATTCATGGACCGACTGGGGGACATCCGGAGTGAGCGGATTATTCTGATTCATTCAAGTGCCAGGTATTCCTGGGAAGAGGCCAGGACCATCCTGGAGTCAAAACTCAGAGCAGAAGACCGGGAGAGGGTGATTTTGTTTCCTGGGCGTTAGGTTAACAAAGATTAATAAGATTCTTAAAGCGCAAGTCATAAAGCAAAGTAGAATAAGTCCATGATGAAGACGGTCTTTCTCCTGCTTCTCCTTCTCACTAGTCTCACTGACCGACCGGTCAATTCAAGAGTATTGGGTCATCTTGATTTTCTTTCCCTGGAGTCTCAGAGTGAGATTCTCCCTCTAGCCCGCGCTGGTGGTTCAGAAGGGAAAATTCAAAAAGAGATACCAGGACTTTTTCTTTCATCACAAGAGAATGATTATTTCTATCATCCCAATGTCTCTTATTTAACTAAAACAAAAAGTCCTCAATTTTCCTTTTCTTACTTGTCGTCTCAAGCGGATCTCCCCCGTGGCCCACCCGTCTTCCTGATTTAGATTTTATTAGCATTCAATCAACATTCAGGAGTATTTCTATGGAAGAGTCAAATCAGAGTCAGTCTTTTTGGAATCGTTTCGGTGCCATCATTGTGGGGGTGGGTTTTCTTGGGGGAGCGATCGTTCTCGTTGTCTTCGAATCCATGGGCTAGGTAAAGTATTTGTCCGGGAGAAGATCTCTCCCGGACCTTGCTCCTTGACTCTTGCGGCCAGTCCATGAAAGTATTTTTCCATGAAACGCACTGAGTTCCGAATTCCCAAAATGGACTGCCCCTCGGAAGAACGCATCATCCGGATGAAGTTTGAGGGAAATTCTGATGTAAAAAAACTAGACTTTAATATACCTGAGCGCTCCCTCGTGGTTTTTCATGAAGGGGAGGACAAGGCGATTCTCGCCGAGCTATTGCCTCTTAACTTCGGGGCGGAACTTCTTGATTCAAAAGAGAGTGCAGAGACACTTATCCCTGAGGATCACTCCGATGAGCGTCGGGTGCTCCTGATCCTTCTTGGGATTAATGGATTTATGTTTGTGGCCGAACTCTTAGGGGGCATCCTGGGGGATTCTATGGGACTTATCTCTGATTCCTTTGACATGCTTGCCGATGCCAGTGTCTACGCCATCAGTCTTTTTGCCGTTGGAAAAAGTCTTCAAGTGAAACGACTCTCAGCAAGAGTGAATGGAAGTTTTCAGGTTCTTATTGGACTGGGGATTCTTTATGAGGTGATCCGGCGTTTTGTTTCCGGCTCGGATCCTGAGCCCTCTTTTATGATCCTTGTCTCCTTGGTGGCCCTGGCGGCCAATGTCTATTGCCTCTCTCTTCTCTCGGGGAAAAAAGATAAGGGTGTGCACATGAAGGCAAGCTACATCTGCTCCTCCACGGATGTGATGGCCAATGGAGGAGTCATTCTCGCCGGGGTTCTGGTTCTTATGACCAGCTCTGCGTATCCGGATCTCATCATTGGACTCATCGTCACCGGCATCGTGCTTCGTGGGGCCTGGGCGATTTTTAAGCTCTAACTTTCGAGTTCCTCAAGAATCGGGCAATCTGGTCTCTCATCTCCATGACAGCAAGCCACAAGATTATCCAGGGTCGAAATGATCGCCTGAATTTCATTGAGCTTCTTTTGTAATTCGTCCCGGTGTTTCTTAGCGATGGCCTTTACCTGAGAACTGGAGCGGTTTTTATTTCTCCAGAGGCTCACCAGTTGTTTGAGGTCCTTCATGGAAAAACCAAGTTCACGACCATGGCGGATGAAGCGCAGTATATGAACGTCACTGTCTGAGTATTTTCTGTAACCAGATTCTGTTCGTCCTGCCCGGGGTATGATCCCCAGGGTCTCATAATGGCGGATCATCTTACTGGAGACACCAGAATTTTTGGAAGCTTCTCCGATATTCATGGATTCCCCCTTTGGGAATTGGGCTTCCAGCTTCGAAGAAGAAGGGAATTACTCACCACACTCACCGAGCTTAAGGCCATGGCCGCACCCGCGAGGACGGGGCTTAAAAAACCTAAGGCCGCAAGGGGGATGCCGATCACATTGTAGATAAAGGCCCAGAAGAGGTTCTGCTTAATCTTGCTATAGGTCCTTCGGGAAACAGAGATCGCATCAGCAATGAGCTGAGGGTTCCCATTCATGAGGGTAATCCCGGCCGAGTGCATGGCCACATCGGTTCCTGTGGACATGGCCATTCCCACATGGGCCTGGGCAAGGGCGGGGGCATCGTTAATTCCATCTCCCACCATTCCGACGATCTCTCCTTTTTCCCGAAGACTCAGAATGATGCGGGACTTATCCTCCGGAAGAACTTCCGCAAAGACTTCATCGATCCCGAGCTCTTTAGCTACCAGTGCAGCACTTCCTTTATTGTCACCAGTTATCATGACACTTTTCACGCCGAGTTCTTTGAGTTCTTTTAAAGCAAGTTTAGCAGAGTCTTTGATTACATCTTTAAAACTTGCAAGAGCAATGATCTTCTCTCCATATACAAGAAGAGAAACCGTCTCTTCTTTTTCTTCTCTCTCAGAAATGAGCTTCTCAAAGAAATCATCTTTGATGCCCTCATCTTCCAGGATCCGCTTGCTGCTGATGATATATTCTTTTCCCTCAACTAGACCACGCACACCACGACCCGGAATGGCCCTTCCATCTTCTGCTGGAGTGATGGTGAGACCGGCACTCCTGGCCTTCCTGAGTGTGGCTTTAGCGAGGGGATGCTCACTTCCCGACTGAAGGGCCGAAAAAAGACTGAGGATGCGGTCATTATCCTGAGAATGGGAATGAAGTGAGACAAGTTCAGGTCTTCCTTCGGTGAGAGTTCCCGTCTTATCAAAGGCAATGGTGGTAAGAGAATGGGTGATCTCCAGGGCCTCGGCATCTTTAATAAGAACCCCCGCCTTGGCGGCCACTCCTGTGCCCACCATGATAGAGGTAGGTGTGGCCAGCCCCAGAGCACAGGGGCAGGCAATAACAAGAACTGCCACTCCTGTCACAATGGCATGCTCCCAGTCTCCACTAAGAAATCCCGTGATGATGATCGTAAGAATTGCAATGAGAACGACCACTGGGACAAAGACCCCACTGATCTTATCCACCAGGCGCTGAACCGGGGCCTTCTTCGCCTGGGCGTCTTCGATCATCCGGATAATCTTTGAGAGCATGGTTTCTGCTCCTAAGGCACTCACTTTAGCTTCGATTCTTCCGTCAGCATTGATAGCTCCTCCAATGATTTGATCCCCTGGCTTTTTGGAGACAGGCAAAGACTCACCGGTGATAAGTGACTCATCCACCTGTGTTGACCCTTTCTGGATGATTCCATCAACGGGGATTCTTTCACCGGGAAGAATGATCACAGTGTCTCCCAGTTTTAGTTTCTCAATAGGAATCTCTTTTTCTCCCTGGTGGCCCATTACCCGGGCCGTGAGTGGTCGAAGTTCCTGGAGGGCCTCAATGGCCCGGGTGGTTTCATGCTTGGCCCTCGCCTCAAAGAATTTTCCCAGAAGAACCAGGGTGATAATGACGGCCGAGCTCTCAAAATAGAGATGCTGATGAGAAGAGATGCCATGTTTCATCATGAGATAAAGACTAAGAAAGTAGGCAGCACTTGTTCCCAGGGCCACCAGGACATCCATATTTCCCGACCGTGCCTTGATGGCGGCGAGTGCCCCTCGGTAGAATCTTGCCCCAATATAGAACTGCACAGGTGTGGCCAGAATAAACTGGATGAGAGAGGAGAGATCAAAGTTGATCCCGAGGGGGCCCAGGAGCATGGGGAGAACCAGAGGTAATGAAAGGAGGGCCGAAACCGTGATGAGAAGTTTTTCCCTGGTAAGGGTGTTTGATTTTCTGGAAACTTGCTTTTTAGTGATCTCCTCAAGTTGGGCCTCATAGCCAGCGGTCTTGATGAGTTCAATGAGACGCTCAGGACTGATTTTATCATTATCATAGCTGATAGAGGCCTTCTCAGTGGCCAGGTTCACAGATGCTGACTTGACTGCGGGCTCTTTGGTCAGGGCCTTTTCAATTCGACCCACACAGGAAGCGCAGGACATGCCAGAGATAAGAAGTGTTGTATTTTGCATCATTCATCCTTTGATCCTGAGATAGTAAACCTTCCCATGATGTTAAGGTCAAGACATAGTCCCCGGATTAAACTAAATAGCTCAAGATTAGAAAATCCAAATCCTTAGGCTGAAAATTATTTTTTGACTCCGTACCAAGGTACGGATGTTATATTAGTCTCATGGAAAAGCTCACTATAGGAAAATTAGCAGAAATGGCCGGCATCGGGGTAGAAACCATTCGCTTCTATCAGCGTAAGGAACTTCTCCGGGAGCCGAAGACTTCCTCTGGATTTCGGACCTACGCCGAAGAAGACGCTCAGAGGATTATCTTTATCAAGAAGGCCCAGGAACTTGGCTTCACCTTGAGCGAAGTCAAAGAACTCTTGGAACTCAACACCAAGCCCCGCATGACATGCGGGACAGTGAAGGCCAAGACCTCAGAGAAAATTAAAGAAATAGAAACCAAAATCGCAGATCTTAAGCGCATGAAAGCAAGTCTTGAAAAGCTCGAAAACGCTTGTGATGCGAGTCAGGATAACATCAGGCAGTTCAAGGTCCAGGAATGCTTTGATGTTGGACTTAACTGCAAATGCTAAGGAGAAAAAAATGAAACGATTTCACATTCATCTCGGAGTTAAAGACCTCGATCACTCCATTCAGTTTTATTCCACACTTTTTGGGCAAAAGCCCTCTAAAGTAAAAGATGATTACGCCAAGTGGATGCTCGATGACCCGAGGATCAATTTTGCCATCTCAACCCGCGTGAGCACTGAAGGTGTGGATCATCT
>CAZPFM010000213.1:0-5266 GCA_964585845.1 uncultured Bacteriovorax sp. | reverse complement strand
CTGGGGAATCATCGCCTGCCATCACCCGAAACCTCTCTTCTTGAGTCACAACGTGCGCTCTCTTTGTCTTTCCCTGGCCAACGTTTTCGCTCTCACGGCCCCGGTCCTCGAGCGAAACATTCTCGAGGGGGAAGAACTCCTCTTTCACGAGCGTCTCCATGATATTTACAGTGAACTACGAAGGAAGTCCGATCCTCTGGATGGTTTGTTCCGGAATCACAGGGCCTTCGAGGAACTCTTCGGGATCTCCGGGTATGCATTCGTCTCGCCAAAGAAGATCGACGTCGCGGGGGCGACACCACTCATCGAAGAGCTTAAGGAATTGGCCCTGGCAATCGAGGCGACTATGGACAAGGACGGAGTCGACCTCTTCGAAACCGACGAACTCTCAAAATTTGATCCGCGGTTCGAGAATATGAAGGACCTTGCCTGTGGGGTCCTGGCGGTTCGGACTTCCGAGAACGAGCAGGGGCTTCTCATCCTCCTAAGGCCTGAGATCCTGAATACGATTCAGTGGGGTGGGGATCCGAAGAAGACTCTGGACACCCGGAATTATAAGGGAATCATCAATCCGCGCCAGTCTTTCGAAACCTGGACCGAGGTGGTCCGCGGGCACTCTCGACCCTGGAGGAAGTTTCAGCGGGATGGTCTTGTGAAGTTTCGCAACCTCATCTTCGAGTTGTTGATCAATAAAGAAAAGCTCATCAAAGAGCTCACGGAACGGCTCGGTCGCTAAAGCTTTTTGTCTAGATCCATTTTTTTACGATCTCGACGAAGGGGTCGATCCCAAAAGGTTTTTTCAGGCAGTCCTGGGCCCCGAGCTTTGCGGTTTTCTCCTGAATCTCCGCATCTCCGGAGATCACAATAACCGGCACCTTTTCTCCGCCTTCCTGACGTCTCACCTGAGAGAGGAAATCCTGGGGTGTACCCTCTGGGAAGTTGAGGTCGAGGACAATGAGATCCGGAAGCCCGGCTTCCCGGATGTGCTCGAGAGCCGCAGGACCGTGGTCCGCACAGTGGACGTCAAAGTTTTCCACCTCAAGGCATTCGCTGTAGAGGATTTGGGTGTCGAAGTCGTCTTCAATGAGGATGATCTTTTTCATTCTTCGGAATATAACGCAGACCGGTCGTGAGAGCAAAAAAAAGGGGCCTTTTTAGGCCCCTTCGGATTGAGATTACTCGTGAGCTTCGTGAGTTTCTTCAGTCGCTGGAGCGGCTTCGTCCATAGGAGCAGCTTCCATGTTGCCATCAGCTGGCATTGTTTCAGCAGGAGCAGTCTGCTCAGTAGTAGGAGCAGTGTCCGTAGCAGTTTCTTCTTTCTTGTTACAAGCAACAGCGAGGACGATGAGGGCAGCAGCGATTACGAAATACTTAGACATAGTGTTCTCCTTGTTTTTTTGAATCCAATGTCTTCGGAAAGTGAGATGATTATTTATAAATTTATCTGATCTGACTATTCCTCGCAAGGACTAAACTCAGTTATTTTAAAGGTTTGATGCAGAGATAATTAAGAAAAATTAATTGCCGCAACAAGTCTAAAAGGACTTCCGAGTTCTTCTGCAGAGAGTGAAGGCCTGACGTGTAGGGTAGTAGGCCGCCTCGTTGATGAAGATAGGATAGAGCTCTTCATTCGTTTTAAGCTCAACGTCCTCACCATTGAAAAGTGTGAAGGCCTTAAATCCTCCGGAGAGAGGCCGGAAATCTTTACCCATGAGATCCCGGTGAATATAACCGGAGATGCCTTCCTTATCTTCAGGGTAAGAGATCTCTTCGATCTCCTCGTAGAGATCAATCTCACCATTGAGAGTTTGGGGAATGTCTGAGAGAGAAGAAAGAATTTGATCCAAAAGGGCCAGGCTTCCCTCGAGGACGACGGGGTCGACGATGCCATTAGCGATGGGCCCTACTTCGATCATGAGACTCTGCTCTGACTGGGAAGCGAGGTACTTCTTATGAGGATCGGGGCTACCGATGATCCTGGCGTCGGAGAATTTCGAACTCACTTTCGATGAGACCCAGAGGTTGAGGGGATCATAGCTTGTGAGGATGAGGGTCTTTCCCATGTTTGAAGTCGTAGTATGGAAGTCGATGATGAAGCAGTCTTCGGAGAGCTTCTCCTTGAGTTCTCTGGCGCGGGAGTGCTCGTAAGAATTCTCCCTTTTTTCTTCGAGAAACTGAAAGGCACGGTTGAGATCTTCATCCTTAAAGCGTTTTCCTAGTTTTCTGGCCTCAGGGTTTGCGAGGATGAACTCAAGCTGAAGTTGAGGATATTTTTGCTTGAAAAATTCGGCGTATTTTTCCACCACAAAGATTCCCGTCCACTCGTTGCCGTGGGTGCCTCCGACGATGAAGATTTTCTTCTTCAGTGCGCTCATTGCTTCTCCTCGATGCGGCGGATGAACTCCAGCATGATATTGTTATAGAGATCCATCCCGAGGATCGCATCCTCGACACCATCGTCGATGTTCGGATTATCGTTGATCTCGATCACGTAGGCCTTACCATCTTTTTCCTTGAGGTCCACGCCGTAGAGACTGTTCCCGACTTCCTTAGCGAGCTTCGTCGCCGCTGTGATGATGGACTTGGGGACCTTCGAGATGGGAAAGGTTTCGAAGTTTCCAGTCTGGTCATCCTTTTTGGAATTACCGTGGTTGTAGATCTGCCAGTGGCCCTTAGTCATGTAGTATTTGCAGGCGTAAAGCGGGCGTCCATTGAGGATACCGATGCGCCAGTCGAAGTCGGTGTAGAAATACTCCTGGATCAGAAGCAGTGCCGTCTTCTTGAAGAGATCCTCAGTTGTTTTAAAAAGATCGTCGAGATCTTTGATCTTGTAGACCCCCTTGGAGAAGGCCCCGTCGGGGATCTTCACGATGAGAGGGAAGCCGAGTTCCTGGGCGACCTTTTTGAGTTGCTCTGGATCATCCTTACTCACGATGTGGGTCGTCGGTGTAGCGATGTCGTTGGAGTGCGTGAGGTTGTGCATGTAGATCTTATTCGTGCACCGGAGGATGGACATGGAATCGTCGATCACCACGAGTCCTTCAGACTCGGCTTTCTTCGCAAATTTATAGGTGTGATGGTTGAGGGCCGTGGTCTCCCGGATGAAGAGGGCATCGAACTCCGCAATACGGGTGTAGTCTCGCTTGTCGATGAGTTCGACCAGGATGTCATTTTCTTTTCCGGCCTTGACGAAGTTGGCAAGGGCCTTCTTGTCACTCGGGGGAAGGGGGTCATCCGGGTTATGAAGAATCGCAAGGTCGTAGCGGTACTTCTTCTTTGCCTTGGGTTTTCGCCAGATCTTGGCCGAGTACTCATCGAGAGACTGGGCAAACATATCCTCGTCCACGTTGGAGAGAGCATTGAGGCTTCCGGTCCGGATGGCACTGATCTTCCACTTCTCATCGAAGTTGAAGTCCACATGGAGGATGGGGCAGGGGAAGAGGTCGAAGAGCTGCCGGGCCACATCCTGGAGTTGTTCGATGGCGGTTTTTCCGAAGTAAAGAGTCACAGAGATGCCATCGATGGGAGACTGATTCTTGAAAGCCTTCTGAACGATGGCGTCGAGTTCTTCGGTCTCGAGGCTATAGAGAACCGATTTAGAGAGATCATTGATGGTCTTAATCTTCGGGATCACCGAATGGCCCCGGGCCTCGGCGAGAAGGGAGCAGTAGTACCCATTAGAGAGGTACTTGTAGTTCCGGCAGAGGTTGATGATCTTGATCCGCTCCTTCCCGCCCTTGGTCTGGAGATTTTCATCCCAGTTCACGAGGTAATCCAGAGGAGTCATGAGCTGCTCCACCGGGTAGAAGGAATTCCAGTCTTTGATTTTTTCTACGATGACGATGATCTTGGCCACAAATATCCTGTAAAAGAATTTGCTCCCAAGGGTATCAGAATTCTTGTAGTATGGGCCATGGCCAAGAAGAAGATTCAACCCAAAGAAATAACCATCCGAAAAGCCCGGGTATCTGATCTGCCCCGACTGGTCGAGGTTGAAAACGCGTGTTTTGACTATGATCAGTTGAGCCGAAGAAATTTCCATTGGATGATTAAGCACGCTCACTCGATCTTTCTCGTGCTCGAACACAATAAATCCATCGCAGGCTATGGATTAGTTCTTATTAATAAGGGCACAAGTCTCGCCCGGCTTTACTCGATCTGTGTCACCAGTGAGTATCAGGGCCTGGGCCTTGCGGCGAGACTTGTCTCAGAGCTAGAAGACAAGGCTTCGGAGGAAGACTGTGCTTACCTTCGCCTAGAGGTGAAGGAGTCGAACACGGCGGCCATCAAGCTTTACGAGAAGCTTGGGTATAAGAAATTCACTAAAAAAGTTGATTACTACGACGACGGCGTCGCGGCCCTGTGTTTTGAAAAACAGATCCGGGTTTTAAAGACCGCGGCCCGGTTTAAAATTCCTTACTATCAGCAGGGCACCGAGTTTACCTGTGGCCCGGCCTGTCTCATGATGGCCATGAAGTCTTTTGATAAGAAAACTCCCATGACCCTCTCCCATGAGCTTCAGATCTGGCGGGAGGCCACCACGATCTTTATGACCTCGGGGCACGGAGGGTGTGGTCCGATGGGGCTCGCCCTTTCGGCCAAGCTCCGGGGTTTTAAATCAGAGCTCTATCTCTCCCATCTGGGGCCAATCTTTAAAGACAGTGTCAGAGCGGCCCATAAAAAAGAGATCGTTGAACTTGTCCACAATGATTTCGTTAAAAAGGTCAAGGAAGCCAAGATCAAGATCCACAAAAAGGCTATCACCCTGGCGGACATGAAAGAGATCATGAAAAAAGGTGGTGTGCCCATTGTTCTCATTTCCACCTATCACTTCGACGCCCATCATGCGCCTCACTGGGTGGTCGTCACGGCCTATGATGATCACTTCATCTACCTTCATGATCCGGATAAGACGGATCTCAAGGACTACGAGAACGTGATCTCCCGGGTTCATATACCTGTTCCGGAGGATCAGTTTTTGAAGATCTCGCGCTGGAGCAAGGCCCGGGTCTCTGCGACGGTGGTGGTGTATCCGCGGAAGAGAACTTAAGGTATACTGGGGTTATGTTAGGTCTAAGAGAAACTATAAAGCTGGTTCATCGTCTTCTTGACGATGCCAAGATTTCCCACGCTCTTATTGGTGGGCTCGCTCTGGCCAGCTATGGCTCTCCACGCGCCACTGATGACATGGATCTTATAGTGTTGGAAGAAGATAGGGATGGAGTTTCAGAAATATTGAAGAAAAATGGTTTTTCTCTGTTCCAGG
>CAZPFM010000212.1:0-5298 GCA_964585845.1 uncultured Bacteriovorax sp. | reverse complement strand
GCGGGAGTTTCAAAAAACTGGCCGAAGTTCACGACGGAGACCTTGGCTGTCTCTAAAAGAATAAGTCCTTTGCGGAGATCATGACTGGGCATAGAATAGAATCATGATCTTCGCCTTTCTGTTTCTTCCCATCTTCTCGTTTGCTGGGGTCGTCACTTATGACGTCACCACCACAGATTCCGCTGAATTTAGCTTCAAAACGGCTTGCTCGAGATCCTTTTCTCACGACTCACCTTTGATTGAAGTGAAGTCTTCCACTGAACTTGATTGCATGAGTAAGATTCTTGAGGCCGGAGACTTCTGTGCCAAGGCCCTGCCAGGTGACCCTTATCTTCTGCGAGGGGAAGTCGATTCAGAGAAGAAGCTCATCCGTTGTTATTCAGGTAAAAAAGCGATTTTAAAATACCGCTGCGTGAAGTTGACTGACCGGGAGATCTGCAAGGATGCCAGGATTTCCTGTGAAAAGATGAAAAGAAAACTCGCCCGGAGACTTGATATCGTCCATGCTTCCATAACCAAGAATGAAAAGGGTGTTCAGGAGCTCAACTGCTATTTTGAGTTCCTGCCCCTGAAAGAGGAATTCCGTGGAAGCCTATAAGCGAGCGCTCGCTAAAGATCCAAAGGCGAAACAACTTTTTAAGGCCGAAATCGATATCCCTAAAGGCTCAAAGAATATCACCATGAGTCTTGTGAACTCCATCCTCGGGCAGCAGCTCTCTGTTCAGGTGGCACGGGTGATGAAAAAGCGCTTCATCGAACTTCTCGGTAAAAAGAGCCCGAACGCCGGGGATATTCTCAAAGTTCCAGTTTCCAAAATTAAGGCCATTGGAATCTCTCAAAAGAAAGCAGAATACATTCATGCTGTTGCTGAATTCATGGTTGAACACAAACTGACCTACGGAAAGCTTCAGAAGATGAGTGATGATGAGATCATTGATCTTCTTGTTCAGATTAAAGGTGTGGGACGCTGGACGGTGGAGATGATCCTGATCTTTTCTATGGGAAGAGAAGATGTCTTTGCCGTAGATGACTTGGGGATTCAGAAGGCGATGATTAATCTTTTTAAGCTTCAGGATCTTTCTAAGAAAGAGTTGTTGATCAAGATGAAGAAGCTCTCCGAGCGCTGGTCGCCTTACCGGTCTTACATCTGTCTGCATATGTGGAGATGGAAAGATTTGTAGGACTTTGCGATAAAGGTTCCGTGATTTTAGATAATTGTATTTTCTTTAAGCTGGGTCCGTTATTGCTTAGTACGATTCCATGGAAACTCAACTTCAAAGCTGCTACTTCACAAAAAAAGGTCCTCAACTCATTACCCTCTTCGGATACTCCACCAAAAGTGTTCCAGGGCTCGAAATCAATGGGCTCGGGAAATACGGTAAATCCATTAAAGAGAAAATCGTCTTCGTCACCCGTACACGGGGTCTGCAGATTCCTCTGAAGCGATTTGTGCTGAATGTGGAACTCAGCGATGAACTCGGTGACTTGGAGAGTTCCTCAGTGAAATGGCTCGAATACCCCTTGCTGCTCCATTACTGGTACCTCGCAGGGCTCCTTCCCATTTCAAAACTCGATAATTGCTTTGCTACGGGCTCTTTGAGTCCGAGCGGGGTGGTGGAAGAGCCCTTCAATGATTCACTGGTGAATCTTTGTGAGGACAATGATCTGCACATTATTTCGTCCCGAAGCTTGGATACCGCTCAGGGATTTATTGATGGCCGTGATTTGTTCGGGGCGGTGACGGAACTGGAATTTAGATACGCATGAAGGACATAACAAAAATTGAAGTGATGATTTTTATCATTCGTGGTCAGCGGGTGATGCTGGATTCAGATCTGGCTGAACTTTACGGAGTCGAACTTAAAGCTTTACTTCAAGCAGTCAGACGGAATCAGGAACGATTTCCTACTGACTTTGCCTTTGAATGTACTTCTAGTGAGTTGGAGGATTTGCGGTCGCAATTTGCGACCACAAATCGGGCAATTGACTGGAATCACATGAGAAGAAGCCTTCCATTTGTCTTTACGGAAAGTGGGGTGGCCATGCTCTCTAGCGTCCTGAATAGCATAGAGGATGTCGTCTTTCCTCAGCCCATCCACCCGCTCGGAAAAAAATTGGAATCAAAAAAGATTAATCCGTTTTAAATAGAAAGCGTTTGGGCCAGCGTCTGGTATTCGGTGAAGTTATGATCAGCCTTCGTCACGCATTCACTCAGAGGCGCCATGAGGACTTTTCCCTGTCTGACTACAGAGACTGTTGGGAAGTTGTTATTTAAGAGAGCTTCCACCGCTTGGTTCCCCATTTGGGAAGCAATGAAACGATCATCCGCTGAAGGTGAACCCCCTCGCTGAATATGACCCAGGATCGCTACGTGTGCATCCATCTGGTAGGTATCCTTCAAGACTTTCTGAATTTCATAAGAGCGACCGGAAACAGGTCCCTCGGCTACAATGATAATGGACGAATCTTTTCCCCGGGCCATCCCTCGCTGAATATCATCTACGATTTTCTTGTGATCAACTTGATCATGGGGAAGAAGAACGTTTTCAGCTCCGGTGCAAACTCCCACTTTCAGCGCAATGGCAGAAGAATTTCTTCCCATCACTTCCACGAGAAAGGTTCTCGCATGAGAATGGGCCGTATCCCGGATTCTATCCACCGCTTCGATGGCGGTTTGGACAGCGGTATCAAATCCAATCGTGTACTCAGTGCCAGATATATCGTTATCAATAGTTCCGGGGATCCCCACGATAGGGAACTGGTGCTCATCCCAGAGGGCCTTTGCACCGTTAAATGAGCCATCTCCACCAATCACCACCAGCGCTTCAATTCTTTGGGCGCGCATGATGTCCACGGCTTTTTTCCGGAAGACCGGCTTCATGAATTCTGGACAGCGAGAAGTCTGAAGGATCGTCCCCCCTCGCTGGATAATATTCCCCACACTGGAGAGATTCATCGGCACGAATTCTCCTCGCAGGAGACCGGCGTAGCCTCTTCGGATTCCTGTGACAGTCATTCCATGGAAAATCGCGGTTCGAACTACTGCTCGGATCGCGCAGTTCATTCCGGGAGCGTCACCGCCAGAACAGAGAATTCCAATGTGATTGAGGCTCATACTTCTTCCTTACGCAAAAATCGATTCACCGGTGAAGGTCTTCGGAGGTTGGATGTTGAGAATTTTTAAAACCGTTGGGGCCACATCTTTCAGGGCCTTGATCTTGTTTTCATGATTCACCATGATCGCCTGGTCTTTGAGCTTTGGGTGATAAACACAGAAGGGGACTTCCGAATCAGAGTGAGAAGTGTGAACTCCTCCTTCTTCGTATTTCATAAAATCCGCGTTTCCATGATCGGCTGTGATGATCATCGTGACGTTATTCTCATCACATTTTTTTTGAAGGCGTCCGACACACACGTCAAGAGCTTCTACGGCCTTCACCGCGGCTTCAAAGTTTCCGGTATGCCCCACCATGTCTGCATTGGCATAATTAACGAGATAAAATGTAAACGACTTATCATCGAGGGCTTTTTCCAGATTCTCAGTGACAGTAAAGGCATTCATCTCTGGCTTGAGGTCATAAGTGGCCACATCCCTTGGGGATGGGACAAGACAGCGCTCCTCTCCCTTGTAAGGAGTCTCTTCACCGCCATTGAAGAAATAAGTCACATGAGCATATTTCTCGGTCTCGGCGATCTTGTATTGATTCTTCCCGAGGCTTGAGAGGTACTCCGCGAGTCCTCCTTTTATGGGTTCCTTATCGAAAAGAACAGGAAGATCAGGGCACTCATCCGGAATGTACGGGGTCATGCAAAGAAAGTAGCCAGGCTTTACGGGAACAGAGAACTCTTTAAAGCTCTTCATATTCATCGCCATAGTGATCTGTTTAGCGCGGTCAGGTCGGTAGTTGAAGAAGAAAACAGAATCTCCTTCTCGTATCGCTCCCTCATCTTTAAAGAGAATAGGGGTGATGAATTCATCGAAGACGCCACCCTTGTACTCAGAGAGAATGTACTCTTCTGGTTTAAGATTAGTCTTTTTTCCTTCGCCAATCATCGTCTTGTAAGCAAGTTCAATCTTCTCCCAACGCCGGTCACGGTCCATACCAATGGATCGCCCCTGCATACTCGCAAAGATAAACCCAGGATGCTTCAGGATTTCTTTTGTGTACTCCACACCCTTATCTTTGGCCGTGTCTCTTCCGTCCATGAAGGCATGAAGAAAGATCTGAAGATCATCGTGCTCGTTAAGGATCTTGAGAATTTCTTTGAGATGATTGATATGGGAGTGCACTCCTCCATCCGAGAGAAGACCCATGAGATGAATGCGTTTTGTCCCGCTTTTACTTTTTTGAATGAGTTCCTGAAGCCTCGGCATTTCCCGAAGCGTATTCTTTTCAACGGCTTCATTAATCCGGACAAGATCCTGGCGAACAGGTTTGCCGGCCCCCAGATTCAAATGCCCCACCTCTGAGTTCCCGGAAACTCCCTTGGGAAGACCCACGGCTTCGCCACCAGGTTCAATAGTCGTGAATGGATAGTGAGCAAAGATGTGATCGATATTAGGAGTCTTAGCGACCGCGATGGCATTGTCTTTTCCATCAGGGTTATGGCCAAAACCATCGAGGATCACGAGGAGAACTTTGGGACTGAGACCTTGAATCGAGTGCATAGAAATCCTTTTAATCTACCTCGACTATTTTAGCGGATTCCGATGTTCAGGTCATTAAGGCGGAATGTTAATTGTGGTAAGGATGCTTCTGACGGATGGTCTGTGCTCTATAAATTTGCTCAACTAAAAGGAGGCGGGCAATTTTATGCGGGAAGGTGAGGTCCGAAAGGGAGATTTTCTCCTGCGTCGACTTAAGAAAGGCTTCTGAAAAGCCTTCTGCCCCGGCAATCACAAAAATCACTTTCTGAGGTTTTTGAATGAGTCCTTCACTCCAATCCGCAAAGGCGACGGAGGTCATTTTCTTGCCCCATTCAGACATCGCAATCACGTGGGCACCACCTGGAGCAATCTCTTTGATCTTCTTAATGAGAGCCTCGCCCTCCGCTTCTTTATTTTCCGCAGAGGCTTTGACCTCCAGAATCTGGAGGGAAGGATTCACAATACGTTTAAGATAATCGGCTTCGAGGGCCTCAAGATGGAAGTCTTTCAGTTTCCCTACCACAAGGAGGGTAAGCTCCCGGGCCATGGATTAGAAATAGCCTTTGAGATCAGACTTCTCCGTGCTCACATTGGTCGGCTCACCGAAGTAGAACTCTTCCGGAATCTTCACCTGTTGATTCTTGGCGAAG
>CAZPFM010000211.1:4152-5344 GCA_964585845.1 uncultured Bacteriovorax sp. | reverse complement strand
GATGATTCCGGCGGTTTTTGGTGAATTTATTGACGCGCATCACCATGAGGCTTTTCACGGAAGAAAAAAAGCAGGACACCCTGGATCTGTACTGGATGGCACCGGTGAAAGACTGGGAGCTCATTATTGCTAAAGGACTTGCGGCCTTCGCTATGATCCTCGCCATGCTTCTTATGACTCTTCTCTATCCTCTCATCATCTGGGGAGTAGGGATCCAGGATCTCACTGTTCTGGGAAGTGCCTATATGGGAATCCTTCTCAATGCGATGGCCTATATTTCACTTGGTCTTTTTTGCTCGTCTCTCACCAATAATCAGATCGTGGCGGCCCTTCTTTCCATCCTCGGAGTCCTCTTCCTCTGGCTCATCACCTGGGGTGGACATCTTAACTCGAATTTCCTTCTGGCCCAGATCTTCACTTATGTGGGAATCAGCTCTCACTTTGAAAGGGTGCTTCGAGGGTTATTAGGAACTCAGGATCTTATCTACTACGGAACTTTTATTTTCTTTTTCCTCTATCTCACCCATAAGAGTCTCGGACGGAGGAACTGGTAATGAAAAACTGGCTCTTTCCTCTCTGGGTTATTATTGATGTTCTTTTCGCGCTGGTGTGTGTCTCTCTCTGGATCGCAGCACCGGAGTATCTTGTTCTCAATCTCTCTTTGACTTCATTCACGATTGCTCTCACGGGAGTCCTGCTGGTGATTCGAATCGGAGACGTGAGCACTTTTGTAAAAAGTCATTACTTCCGAAGCCTCTTCACGGCCGGGATCAATGTGGTCTTAGTGTTCTCCATCCTTGGAGTTGTGAATTACCTCGGAAATAAGAACTACCGGGAGTTTGACCTCACTAAAAGTCAGAAAAATAGCCTCACCGATCAGTCTTTGAAAATTCTCGAGATGGTCCGCTCTCCTTTAAAGCTCACTCTCTTTGCCAAAAGAGAAGAGTGGGGACCTATGCTTGCTCTGCTTAAGCTCTACGAGGCTAAATCCCCTGAGCGCATTCAGATCGACGCCGTGGACACAGATGTCCGTCCGGATCTTGTGAAGAAAAATGAGATTATGGAGAATGGCACTGTGCTTGTTACATACGAGGACAGAACGTCAAAATTCCTTCTCTTAGATGAGCTCTCTGTCACTAATGCTCTTTTAAAAATTCTCCGGGACAGGGATTTTGTATTCTACTTTGTTTCA
>CAZPFM010000211.1:0-4142 GCA_964585845.1 uncultured Bacteriovorax sp. | reverse complement strand
AAGTTAAAACAACAAAATTATGTGGTAAAAGATCTCGATCTCACCAAGACAAAAAAGGTCCCTCATGATGCTACGGCCGTTTTTATCCTCGGACCTGCTTCCGGGCTCTTTAAAGACGAAGTCACTCAGCTAGAGGCCTATCTTAATCGAGGGGGGAGTCTCTTCCTGGCCCTCGCTCCGGCCTTCCGCTCTGAGGTTTATAAAAATCTCATCGCTCTTGCTGAACCCTTCGGCTTGACTCTCGGAAGAGATATCGTCATCGATCGCCTCTCGACCATTCAAGGTGCTGAAGCCACCATTCCTATCATCCAGAAATACTCAGAAGAGCATCCCATCACTGCTGGTTTTAATCTCCGGACTGTTTTCCCTGTGAGCTCTTCAGTCAGTACTCTCATTGGAAATGATTCTGCGGTGATTCTCGCTAAAACTTCTGATTTTCCCGGTAGCTGGGCAGAAAGAGATCTTAAGGCCGTGGCCGAAGGCGAGGCTAAATTTGACGAAAAAAGTGACATCCGTGGTCCCATCGGAGTTCTCGGGGCCGGTGAAAAAGTGGGAGAGGAGAGTCAACCTGGATCCCGATTTATTCTTCTGGGATCGAGTTCATCTCTCATTAACGCCTATCAGTCCCAGTCCGGAAACATGAATCTCTTTTTAAATGCCGTCTCATGGCTTGTGAATGACGAAGGCATCATCTCTCTTAATCGACCGGGAATTGATGAATTCCCGACGATCTTAAGTGAGCAGCACCTGCAGATGATCTTTGTGATCTCCATCATCCTCGTTCCGGTGGTCTTCTTCGGAGCGGCGATCTTTATCTACCGCAGACGTCGTAACCTATGAAAAAAAACGTCCTGCTCTTTCTCACCTTAGTTCTTCTTCTCACTGGGACTTATTTTTTTCAGGAAAAAAAGTCCCAGGAAGATTTCTTTTCTACTGTGACTCCGGGGCAGGTCATCGCCGGGCCTTTTGAGTCGATGGAACTTCCTGCAGGGAAATTCATGAACCGCGATAATAAATGGTACATGGGAGAGAAACTTCTTTCTCACAATCTCATGAGTCAGATTGAGAAAAAACTCACTGAGATAAAGCGTGTGAAGACTCTTCACGGGGGAGAGTGGGGGGATTACTTCCCGGAGCCTCTGAATTTTAGCGTGAACAATGTAAGTTATACCTTAGGGTCCATGGCCCTGGATAAAAAAGGTTTCTACTTTGCCAGGGATAAGAGCATCATGCTCGCCCGGATCGAAGGGGCCAGTGAGGAACTCACAACCGACGAAGCTGAGATTGACTCCATTAAACTGAAAGAACTTAAGGCCCTCCTTCTTAAAGAAAAATCCGAGTTTTTAGAAAAGCAACTCTTCCGTTTCTATAAGTCTCTTCCTCTTGCCCGGGTCCTGGTTAAAATGGACGACAGGTTAGAGTTTGAACTTAACCTGGCAGAAAATAATACTCTTCCTCCACCGGTCTCCGGAGTCAGTGCTCATGAAAAGCTTCAGGAGAAATTCCTCTCTCTTCTGACTCAGGTGACGATCAAAAAAGAAGTTCCTTATCCTAAAGGCCCACTCTTTAAAAAACTTGGCTCCCTGACTCTCATGGATAAGGATAAGTCCGTTCACTGGGAACTCTGGCTCACTTCCGATAAATCGGCCGATGTTCTTATCCTCGACCCTAAAGACATGAAGGCCTATGAAGTCATCGGGGGCACGGTGAAAATTTTCTTCACGGGACTTCAGGACTACTGGGATAAAAAAGTCATTCCTCCGGAAGAATTCGAGAACTTCCAGCGCCTCCCTCTCACCTTCACTCAAAATGATAAGGAGGCCAGGGTCTTTGTCATCAATTCGGAACCTCTCCGTTTTGAGTCTGCTGGCTTTAAAGTGCAGGAAGAGAGGATGAGTGAGCTTCTGCGGCTTCTCTTTAATCTTCCACCTTATGATCAGGCCCAACGGGTCTCCCCCCTCACCAAGTCTGAGAGAAAGCAGATTCTCTCCCTTGGAGAGTTGCACGTGCGAGTCTGGGATGAGGAAATTCTTTTCTGGGATAAGGGTCAGGAAGTCATACTGGTGAATCTTACTCGGGGATTTAAGGCCCACTTTCTTCGGCAGGAGAATTCCGGAGGATTTGATTTTAAAGATGTGCTAAAGTGAGGCTTGATGAAGACCTTCACTGACACCTTTGAAACTTATCTGATGACTCTTGTTCATCCTTTTAAACTCCATCAGCAGTTTCGATCGAGAATTCCTCTGAATTCAAGTGAAGGCTATCTCTTTAAGCCCCTCACGATGGCCGAGGGTTTGGGGATCTCCTGGGTCTTTGCCATTATCCGGGGTCTTTTCAAATTAGTGATCCTGAACGTTTTTCTCTCTACCTTCATGTCTCTTCAAAGTGAGGAATTTAATATCCTCCAGGAACTCGTTCAGAACTCAGGGTTTGCGACTTACTATTTTCTTCTTTTCTCCGCTGCCCTGGACATCATCTTTTTTCCCATCGGTGCCCTGATCCTGACGGAACTCTGGTCCTGGGTGATTCGGGTTTATGCCAAACTTCTTAATCCAGATCTTCCCGCAGAAGAGATCGCTGATGAGATCAGTGTCCACGCCCTGAGCTCGAATCTCTTTAACATCATCCCTTTTATCGGGGACTTCATTCAGACCCTGGTTTACTTCTTTCTTCTCTACGCTGGTTTGCGCTCAAACCTGGGGGCGAGCCGGTCCCTGGCCATGGTCATCCTGATCACTCCCACCCTGGTCGGATTCATGCTTCTCTCCCTCTTTGCCCTTGTGTTTTTTTATTTAGTTAGCTGAAATTTTCTTACGGCCACCAATATTCACCAGCTTGAAACTTGAGCAAAATTGTCATCCCCCTTCTGATTTGCAAATATCCAATCACACACATGTTTTCGGGAGATATCTTAAGTGATTCATCAAGCTCTTTTCGGTTCAGTTGAAGTCGTTTGCGGACCTATGTTTTCAGGGAAAACTGAAGAACTCATCCGCCGGGTGAAGCGCGCTCAAATCGCTAAACAACGGGTACAGATCTTTAAGCCAGCCATTGATATCCGCTATCACGAGGAGGATGTGGTTTCCCATTCTTCCCAGGCGATTAAGTCTGAGCCAGTGGAAAGTGCCGTGGACATTCTCATCCGCCTGAAGGATTCAACCCGAGTGGTGGCCATTGATGAGGTTCAATTCTTCGATGAAGCCATCATCACCGTTATCACTAAACTTGCAGCCCGGGGATGCCGCGTCATTTGCGCGGGTCTTGATCTTGATTTCCGGGCCCAGCCATTTGGACCAATGCCGACTCTTCTTGCCCTGGCCGATGAGGTCACCAAGATCCATGCAATTTGCACTATTTGTGGAGCGCCTGCTACTCGCTCCCAGCGTCTTTCTAAGTCAAATGCCCAGGTTCTCCTTGGCGAGACTGACTCTTATGAAGCGCGCTGCCGCGGGCACTATGTCTATGAAGAGCACGAGGAGCAGGGACTTCTTCCGTTGCAGGAAGAAATCGAGCCTCTCTCTCAAGAGCTTTCCTAATTAAAAGACAAATTCCCTCCTGGAAGGTAATCTTCCTGCAAAGAAAATTTGAATCTTTGTAAGGAGAGAAACATGGAATTATACACTCCGGAGATGCTCATTTCCGAAGAGGAAATCGCTCTGAGGATCTCAGAACTCGGAAAAGCGATCACCGCTGACTTTCAAAACCAGGACCTCGTTGTGATCTGCGTTTTGAAGGGAGCCTTCATGTTCTGCTCGGATCTCATTAAAAAAATCAATCTTCCCTTAAAGCTCGAATTCATCTCTCTTTCAAGCTACGGCGATTCCACTCAGAGTTCAGGTAACGTTCGCCTCGAGATGGACATCACCGCCAACATCGAAGGGAAGAATGTTCTTATCGTTGAGGACATCGTGGACTCGGGTCTCACAATTAAGACTCTCATGGAAATGCTGGATCTTCGTAAACCGAAGGATGTCCGGCTCGCCTCACTTCTCTTTAAACCTGTGAAGCTTAAGCACAAAGTGAAGATCGACTATCTCGGCTTTGAGATCGAAGATAAGTTTGTGATCGGCTACGGTCTTGATTATGCCGGCCGCTACCGGGAGCTTCCTTACATCGGAGTTCTGAATGCAGGTAACTAACCA
>CAZPFM010000210.1:0-5348 GCA_964585845.1 uncultured Bacteriovorax sp. | reverse complement strand
AAATTAATTTCTTCTTTTATTTCTTCTTCTTCTTTTTCTTTTTTTCTTCTTTCTTTTGCCTTCTCTTCATCCATATCAATATTTGTAGATAGCTCAATATTAAATGAATTCAATATCCAGATTGAACAGCTCAGCACATTCCTGCGCGAAGAGCTTCCCCTCCCTCAGGGTGTTCACGTAAAGCGCGTCTCAGGAATCAATACCCCTGATCTCATGGCCCTCGCGCCAGGAGATAAGGTGAGTGTCCGTTGCTCCTCTTGTCTCTTCGGGAGCCAGCAGATCGTTAACGTCATCGTTGATGGCTTCGACGGAACCGTGAAGGAAATCACTGCCAGTGCTGACTTTAGAAAAATGGTCCGCGCCTTCCGGGTGAATTCATCCCTGGCATCATTTAGTACCATCACAGAGAATGATCTCCGGGAAGAGTATACGGATTCGGTTCCCTACACTGACCTTCTCACAGACACCTCTGCTCTTCGCTTTTATAAAACAAATAAATTTATCAAGGCTGGAGAACTCCTGCGCTTTGCGGATCTCAATGCCATCAATCTCGTCAGGGCCGGATTAAAAACGGAAGTCATTCTCGAGAACACTCTTGTAAAGATTAAGACCCAGGGTATCTCCCGCAGTAATGGTGCCATCGGAGATCTTGTGGAGGTCTATCACCCACAGAAAAATAAAAAGTATCAAGGTAAAGTCATCGATTCGAATAAAGTGTTGGTTGAGCTATGAAAAATGTCGTCTTCCTTCTGGTTTTCTTTCTCACTTCCTGTGCAAATTATGTGAACTCCCTTCACCGGCAGATCGATCGTGAGGACCGGGCCAATTCCAAGACTCCTTCCAGTGGTCCCAAGTACCAGGGAAGCCAGTACTGGCATAAGAAGTTTCGTCCGGATCAGGACCGAAGGCCTATAAAAAATCCTATCACTCTCTCTCAATCCGGTCAGGTCGCTCCACCAGTAAAGCGCGAGTACCGACCGAGCCGTTACTCGGCAAATGATTTCAAAGACAATAGCTCCGATGGAAGCCTCTGGGCCAACCAGGGCTCTTCCGCCTCTCTTTTCACTTATCAAAATGACAAACGAGCGGGAGATATCGTCATCATTAACGTGATGGAAAATCTCCGGAACCAAATATCCGCCGAACTCAAGCGAACCTTTCCCGATCGTCCGAAAAGAAAAAAAGACGACGATGGGAAAAAGAAAAAATCAGCTGCGGCTCCAGCGCCGGCCGCTCCGAAAGATCAGGATGACATGGACATGAAGGTCTATGACAAAATCTCCGGCACGGTGATGGAAGAGATCAGTCAGGATTACATTCTTCTGCGCGGTCAGAAAGAAGTGATCTTTAAGAAGGAAAAAAGGGCCATCGAAGTCCAAGCACTTGTGTCAAGAAGGGACATCATGGAAAATGATTACGTGAATTCAGATAAACTTCTGGAGTCACGAGTCTACATCATAAGGGATCGACAATGACAAAACTCCTGCCAATTCTCCTCTGCGCTCTCTCTCTTCCTCTCGGAGCAAGCTCCTCACGGATCAAGGATCTCGTCACTGTAAAAGGTGTGCGTGAAAACCCTCTGGTAGGTTATGGCCTTGTCATTGGTCTTAACGGTACTGGCGATGGCGGCGGAGAAATCACCAATACATCTCTTAAAAAAATGTTTCAGACTCTCGGATTAAATCCACAGAAAGAAGTGAGTTCAAAAAATGTTGCTGCCGTTATCGTCACAGCGAAACTCCCGGCCTTCGGACGCTCAGGTCAGAAGCTTGACGTGACAGTCTCCTCCATCGGCGACGCTGCCTCGCTGGCCGGAGGAACACTCCTCGTGACCCCACTTAAGGGTGGAGATGGTCAGGTCTACGCCGTGGCCCACGGTCCACTCTCCATCGGTGGTTTGGATAAAGGAAAGAAGATGGCAACCACCGGGCGTATTCCGGATGGTGGGATCATCGAAAAAGAACTCGAGCTTGCCTTCAATGATAAGCGCTCCATTCGCCTGGCCTTAAACAATCCGGATTTCACCACAGCGGCCCGGGTAGAGAGAACCATCAATCAGGAACTCGGTGGAAAGTACGCCACCGCTTCAGATGCTACCACTATTGATCTCATCATCCCTCAGTACTATGAGCGGAAAGTAGTTGAGTTAATCGCTAATGTGGAAAACTACAAGGTCATCTCTGATACCCACGCCAAGATCGTGATCAACGAGCGCACGGGAACTCTCGTGGCCGGTGGGGATATCATCTTAAAGAAAGCGGCCGTGAGCCACCGGGACATGGTCCTTGAAGTGAAAGGTGGAGAAGGCAGCTCAAGCATCAAGGCCCTGGATCAGGCCACGACAATCAACGACTTAGTGAAGGCATTGAATGCCCTCGGTACCTCTCCGGAAGACCTCATTTCCATCTTCCAGGCGCTTAAGCACAACGGCTCACTCGTGGCCGAAATCGAGCTGATCTAGTCCCCTTTTGACACTTGCCCTGACACTTCGGCATAAATTTCCCGGGGGTGTTTTTTACTAACACCCCGCCTTTCAAAAATGGTACACTGAAAGAAGACCCTGTCAGGATGATGGGGGCAAAAAGACCAGGATGGTTTGTGAAGATTTCGACTGACAATAAAATTCTATCGAACACTCCCAAAGAGAGCCCCATCAAACCCTACGAAGACGTAGCGGAAGGAATGGAAGCAAACTTTACATCTTATATGCTCGCGGAGATGCGGAAAACAATTCCCAAGGAAACTCCGGACTCCTCGGCAACGAACTACTACAATTCTTTGCTGGATTCCGAAAGGGCCCAGCTTATGGCAAAATCTGAGAGCGGACTCGGCGTGAAAAAAGTCATCCTCGATCAGATCGTTCCACAGCACATGAAACACTATTTGAAAAACGCTCACGTCAGACCAGAAGCCGTTCAAGGAATGAGCGCTTCTAGTAAGGAGACAAAAAATGAGTAGCATTGACACCCGTTCAGCTTTCTTTCCTCGTAGCCGGAGTGCTCAGGCGGAATCCGCTAAGGGTGGCGGCCAGGTTGATGGCATCAAACGCAACAGCATGGAGAGAATGTCTGAGATTCAGAACAAAACCTCCACGGACGCGAAGGTGAGCATCCCGGACGGCATTAAAGACTTCTCCCGGATCAAGAAAGTCGCAACGTCTGCTCCGGAAGTTGATAACTCTGAGAAGATCGCGCGTCTTAAGGCGCAGATCCAGGCCGGAACCTACGAGGTTGATTACGATGGCCTCGCAGATAAGATCCTCGAATCGGAATTTTAAGGAGTCCTAGTGATGGATTCAAAAGCTTCCGCAAGGAAACTCTATTATCAAGATGCGATCCAGGTGTGGGAGGGCTTCTGCCAGCTTCACAAGGATCTCTTTGATCTCTCCTGTGAAGAGTACCTCACTCTCCTGGCAAGCGACATCGACAAGCTTGAGACCATGCTGCCGGTGAAAGAAGAGATCATCGCCAAGATTGGTGAACTCGAAGGAGAGCGAGCAGAGCTCATCGAGAAGATCAACGCTTCTGGATACTTCGACATCGACGTTAAGCGCGCAGGGGATCTCCTTACGGCTTTCGCTGATCTTGAATCCCAGAGCGGAATCTCAGCACTGAAGAACCTGAACGCACTTCTGATCGACATGATCCAGAAGATTCAGGAGCAGAATAAGAAGAATCAGATGTTCTTGAACCGTGCCATGCGCTCAATCAATGAGCTGAAAGCTGGCTTCGGTGGCAAGAAAGTTTATACAACTTACGGAGCGGACGGGATGACCCGCCAGCTTAACCGATAAGGGGATAAGAATTGGGTTCTGACCTTTTAGGGATTGGTAAATCAGGCCTCTTTACAGCGAAGCAGTCCATGGCGACGACTTCGCATAACATCGCCAATGCCAACACCGAAGGTTTCTCCCGCCAGGAAGTCCGCGCCGAAACAAATGTCACCCTCTCCGATGGAAAACATGTCTTCGGTACCGGTGCCGAAATCCAGAGCATCCGCCGCTCTCACGATGAACTCGTCGAGAAAAAATTAAATAACTCACTTACCAACAATAAGTTCGACCAGGAACGCACCCTCCAGCTCAGCCACGTGGAAGAGATCTTTAACGAGATCAATTCTGAAGGGATGAATAAAGTTCTTAACCGTTTTTTCAACTCCATGCGGGAGCTCTCCAATCAGCCGGAGAATGAGACCATCCGTAATTCTGTCAGAGAGAACGCTAAGATCGTGGTTGGTGACTTCCACCGCATCCAGAGTAACCTCGATGATGTCCGGGCGAGTATCAACAATAAAGTTAATATGTCTGTGGATGAGATCAACGGTCTCTCTGCGACGATTTCTAAGCTCAATAAAGAGATCTCCATCGAAGAGGTTCAGGGTGGCATGGCCAATGACCTCCGGGATCAGCGGGACAGGGCCTTAAGAACACTCACAGAGTTTTTTACGATCAATACCTATGTAGACGCTAAGGGGCAGTACAACGTCTCTATTGAAGGCGTAGGCTCCCTGGTTACTGGTGGAATGCACCAGGAGCTCGCAGTTGGTGATACCGTTAAACGTGGGGCCACCAGTGCAGATAAAGGGAATGTCGAAATTTTCTTTAAAGATCGACCGGGTGTAAATATTTCTGATTCACTTAAAGGTGGCTCTCTGGGAGCTCAGCTCAAAACCAGAAATGAAGAGATCACGAATCTTGAAAAACAGGTCGATGAGCTCGCTCATGGTCTCGTTCACGCTACCAACGCTATCCACCGTCGCGGTTTTGCCAATCATCCGGTTCCGGTGGACGCTCAGGGAAATCCCGTTCCCAATGCGGCCTCTCGCCAGGTAACAGGGATTAACTTTTTCAAAGAGCCGCTGGATATGAAGCGGGCCGCTGAGTACATCCAAATTTCTGATGAGGTGATGGAAGACTCCAACAACATCGCCACTGCTCTCGAGCCAAACTCTCCAGGGGATAACCGCATCGCTCTAGCGATCGCTAAGCTTCAGCACGAGAAAGTTCTCGGCGACGGAACCACGACCTTCGAAGAGCAGTATCTAAAGTCCGTTGGGGACATCGGTCTTCAGGCCGGAAAGTCCAAGATTAACGAAGAGCAGTCTGCCGGGATTCTCGCGCAGGCAAAATCCATTAAAGAAAGACTCGCGGGTGTTTCTCTCGATGAGGAAGCCGCGAATATGGTTCGCTACCAGAACGCTTATGAAGCATCGGCTAAAGTGATTAAGGCTTCTGATGAAATGTTTAAGGCAGTCCTAGGACTGCTCCCATAAGGTAAGATATGAGCAGGGTTTCTGAAAATTCTTCGGTCCACGCCATCAACTACGCTGTTGGGAAAACCAAGAGCAAG
>CAZPFM010000209.1:0-5363 GCA_964585845.1 uncultured Bacteriovorax sp. | reverse complement strand
AGGACTCAAGGATCTCTTTTCCAGGGAATCAAACTGGAAAATGGCGGAACCCTCCAGGTCAGTGTCACTAAGGAGTACAAGGGAACCGGAGCTTCCGGCCTTCGCCTTGACCTCAACGATAATCTTATCCTTGCTTCGGCCCTCCAGCTTAAAGAGGCAGGCGAAAATGTCACTCTCATCACAAAAGACATTAACCTTCGGTTGAAGTCCGATGCCATCAACATTCACGCTGAAGACTTCGAGACCACCGATGTCACGATCGATGAACTTTACTCTGGTCAGCGGGTGGCCCCACTTGAGCTTGAGCGAATCGAAGAGTTTGAAAAAGAGCGCTTCTTAAAAATTGAACCAGGTGAGATTTCCTCTCTCTATGCTAACGAGTACCTGGTGCTCGTGGATAAGAATAATCCCTTTAAGAAAGTCCTTGGCCGCTACCACGGAAGAAAGGGAGGGATCGTTCCTCTCATTAAGCCAAAAGAAGGCGTCTGGGGAATTCACCCGAAGAATATTGAGCAGCAGTTTGCCCTGGATGCTCTATTAAACAATGAAATCAATCTCGTCTCTCTGGTGGGTAAAGCCGGAACAGGTAAAACACATCTCGCCATTGCAGCAGGACTAGAGTGCGCTATCACTAAGCAAAATTACTCCCGGGTTCTCGTTTCCCGACCGATTGTTCCCATGGGGCGAGACCTCGGATTTCTTCCGGGAGATATCAATGAGAAGCTGGGTCCATGGATGCAGCCGATCTTCGATAACATCGACTTCCTTTTTGGAAATCAGAGAGCGCGAAACGAGATGACAACCTGGGATGAACTCATCAATCAAGGACTTCTTCACGTTGAACCTCTGACTTACATCCGTGGACGTTCACTTCCGCAGCAGTACATGATTGTGGATGAATCCCAAAACCTGACTCCCCATGAGATCAAGACGATCATCACCCGAGCAGGAGAGGGAACCAAGATTGTCCTCACCGGTGACTCCGAACAGATCGATAACCCATACCTTGATTCACTCAATAACGGTCTTGTTTATACCATCGACCGTTTGAAGTCAGAGGATATCGTTGCCCATGTGAAGCTTCAGGTTGGCGAGCGCTCACCGCTCTCGGAGATTGCTTCCAAACTTCTATGAAGTCGGGAAACTACCAAAGAAGATTCCTGCGGGCCCCGCTGAATGAGAAAGTTATTATTTCTGATGGGGAAGCTGTCTTTCGGGGAGAGATGATCAATATCTCCGAAGACGGGCTCCTTTTGAGCGAGCTTCCCTTTTTCCCGGAGAGTAATGAACTCTCTCTCTTGATTCCTATTCCTCATTTTCCTTTATTTAAGAATCTCTCCGATGAGCAACTCGATCTTCTCGATGAGAGAAGTTTCCTTCGAAGAATTATCCGTGTGAAGGCCCAGATCGTGAGAAAGGCCGAGCTTGAGCGGGATCTCTCCAATATCTTTAAATCGAAGTTTGGGATGCAATTTACATCGGCCAGTGAACGGGACCGTGAGATCATCTCTCACTATGTGAAAAATTCCAGTTCTAACCTTGTTCATCTCCAAACCCTCATCGATTCATTCAATGCCTCGGAAGAGATCCGGGTGAGGACAAGGTCACTGTCTCGTGTGATGGGGTATGGTGCGCGGAAAATTTCTCAGCTAAGAGTGGATGTGCTCGCTGACTACCAGGGTCTTCAGTGGCTCTAGTTCAGCGCAACGATTAGTTTTTCGCAAGCCTGTGGAACCGGAAGAGGATTAAAAGTCAGAGGGACAATTTTGATGATCCGGCAGTTCTTTGCTGGATATTTTTTGGCTTCAAGATTTTGAAATCGATCATCTTTAGCCCCGTCTGTTCCATAGTGACAGTCCACCACCACCTGAGCGAAGGTTTCCTTTTCTGCTTTGTCTTTAATGTCGATGAGGTAGCGGGAATTAAAATAGGACCAGAATCCCACAAACTCCGGTTTCTCAAGGTACTTATCCGTAGATTTCCAGCTGAGTTTTATGTCTTCAGAGTTGATCTGAACATTCTCGTGAAGATAATCCATCGCTTCGGAATTACCGTATACACAGAGAGCTTCTGCCGCTGAGACATCCGCAAATCCCTCTGTATCCTGGTTGATGATGGAATTGAGGGCCACATCCAGTACCTGAGCGGGATTATTCTTAAAGCCAAATCCGTAAGGGTCACAGGCGAGAAAACAACCGAATATCAGAAGAAAAAAAACATATTTCATGGGCCCCGATTATGTCCCGATTCGAATTTTTATCCAGTGTTCTTGAAGTATTTACAAGGTTTTCTCTTCCATCCTTAAGGTAAAATTAGGCCCTAAGTCCGTTGCCGGAGATGAAAGCGAGACGTTATGATGCTCTCCGAATTTATCAACAGGATTACGTGATGCAAGTACCTCTTGAACTGAAGCTGAATTATCTCTCCCGCCGAATCCAGGATCTGCAACAATTGCGAGAGTCTCTTGAAAGAGACGACTTTTCCGTCGCTCTGAAACTCGGTCATCAAGTGAAAGGCAATGCCACCACCTTTGAATTTCCTCAGATGACTCATCTGGGTCTGCAGATGGAACAAGCAGCAAAGCTTCAGGACAAGGTTTCTCTCAGTCATCTTGCCACCAAAATGGAGACGGCCATCAACAATGCCCAGGCCCTCTTTCAGGCCCAGTTTCCGCTGCCTCAATCTCTTCATTAAATCTATTTTGGGGTGAGATGGTCGGAAGTCTCCGGGGAAACCTGCCTCATCTTCTGCGTTGTCTTTGTTTAAACTTCTTTATCTTCTTAAAAATTCTTACTTGAGTGTTGGCATACCCCTTGCTGAGAACAATCAGGTTAGATCTGAGGAGTTTTTCTGCGAACGGAATCGTTCCATGACTAAAATCTCTTCCGTCTCTCAAACATTTAGAGAAACAGACTCTCGTTCTCCGCAAGATTCACTGAAAGCTGCATCCTTTCGGTGTTCCAAGACAGGAGCGGCGGGATTGCATTATCTTATCCTTCACTGAGGAATGATAAGAATGCGAAGAGCTGTCAGCAAAAACATTCTAATTATCGATGATGATGATGATCTTCGTGACATCATTCATTTCACGCTGGCCGATCGTGGGCACAGCGTCCGCTCGTTCGCCAATCCGGAGAAAGCCTTAACCTTTCTCAATATGAGTGAGTTTATTCCCGATCTTATTATCGTCGATCAGTTCATGAAGGACATGACCGGTGGAGAGTTCCTGGAAATCAAAGGGAAGCATCGAAATCCATCCATCAGAAATTGCCCGTCAATTATCATCTCCGGATCTCCCCAGGATGTTGAGCGATCTGTAGAGAGAAAGCTCTACTCGGAGATAGTCCCTAAGCCTCTCAATATGGATGAAATCTCTTTACAAGTAGAAGAACTCCTCTCTGATTCTTCAGAGAGGAGCCTTAGAGTTTAATTTCTTAGTGAGCGCTTCGTGGTGAGATGAGCGAGCGGAGCATCCATGCATACTTTTCATGAATCTTCATACGCTCGACAAGAAGATCCATTGTTACATCATCTTCAGCTTCTTCAGTGGTTGAAATCATTTCTCGGGCTGTAGAAACAACCGCTTCATGTCCCTGAACGAGGTTCTGAATCATTTCTTCGGCAGTAGGAATACTGTTTTCTTCCTTGATCGAAGTGAATTTTGAGAAACTTGAAAATGAACCTGGCGCAAACTCACCCAGGGCGCGGATTCTTTCTGCGATGACATCCACGGACTCAGCGAGTTCCCGGTACTGTTCTTCGAAGAGAATGTGCAGTGACTGAAACATTCTACCAGTTACGTTCCAGTGATAGTTCTGAGTTTTAAGATAGATCATGTAGGTGTCGGCAAGAAGGCAGGATAGTCCCTTGGAGACGGCCTTGCGGTTTTTCTGGCTGATCCCGATGTTGATGTCAAAATCCTTCTTACTAAAATCGGCTTCAATCTTGTTTGGCATAAAAACTCCTTTTTCTGATTAATCCTTGTATTCAACGATAATGATCGCTTTTGAAGCTTTCGAATACGAAAGCTCTCCATTCTCTAATTTTGTCGCCGTCGGTCCCATCTCTTCGATGACCCGTTTGAGAGCGAACTCCTCATTTTTGGTGACACTGCTTAAGGTGCCAGGACGCTTTGCCATGTTATAGGCGTGGATCTCGAGGTCCTCAGTTTTCTCTTCCAGAAATCCCTTGATCTCATGGGCCCGTTCCTTGGCGAGGATGATCTCACGGGGATGGGCCTTCTCTTCTTTTTCCGGATACTCAGCATCGGCCCAGGCGAGGATTTTCACGGATTCAATGAGGCGCTGATTTCTTCTGGCACGGGCCGCGAAGAGTTCAAGGTTTTTCACTTCACTTGGACTCAGTTCCTTGCGACCTTCCTCGAATACAACAGCGGTGGAAAATCCTCCCTCAAGAGCGGCAATATCCCTTTCCAATGATTCTCTTTCACTTGCGGCTTGCTTCACTTGCATCTTTTGCGCACAGGCGATCACAAGAAAAATGATGACACAGTAGCGAAGCATTACACGTCCCCTTATTCCTCACTAAATTAAGCAATCTCTATGCCACATCCCTTCTGGGGACTGAGCTTTCTCTCAAAGTATTTTTGGGGTGAATCACCACGTTAGCCTCGCCAGGAGACCGTTCCTGTTTGAGAACAAATTGGCACGAGGTCTGCTCCTTATAAGCTCATGTAACCTATTCCAAGGAGGAGTTATGGATACTCAAGAGAATAACTTAGGTAAAGTCGAGAAAACCGATTATCAAGGACAGAGACTCGGTTCTGTGGATTCAGGAAAGTCATCCAACTTTGATGACGCTTATGAAGCCAGTGGAGATGCCGTACGTGCCAACCCATCACGGGAGTCCGATAAAGATGTCGAGCTCGAAAAGGGACCAAGCTTTGATCGGGAAGGACAAGTCAAAGATTCCGGACAGTCCCTCTCTCAGCAAGAGCAGCAGCAGAATGCCGGAGTTCCATCCCAAACCGCATCGACTCGCAAAACCACTGAAGGTGTCGGCAGAGGGGCCTCTGAAGGCTACGCCGGAAACACCGATCTCTCTGATCTCGAAGATGAGGGAATCGATGTGAAGGGTGATGATGATATTTCAAACGACACAATCGAAGAATCGCAGATTAATCGTAGAGCGGATCGGGGAAGTGCCCCACACGTCTCGCACGGATAGGAGGAAGCTCATGGCCGAAGAAGAAAAGAAGAAAGTTGAAAAAGAGAAAGATCTGAACGTGAATAAGTCTCAGACCAAAGCAGATGAAGAGAAAAAATTTGCGAAGGATGGTTCTGAAGTGGAGCCCGCTCACGGTTCGAGACTAGGGAACGTGGATAAGTCCTACAGAGATCCCA
>CAZPFM010000208.1:4279-5364 GCA_964585845.1 uncultured Bacteriovorax sp. | reverse complement strand
CCCAGAGCATACGCCCTTGAGCAAAAGTTATCGTGAGTTGTTTCATCGCTCTGGTCATAGCGACATAAAACAGGCGGCGCTCTTCTTCCAGGGCCATGGGTCCGGTTTCAAGGCTCTTGTAGGAAGGAAAAACATTTTCTTCAAGGCCCACCAGGAAAACGTAAGGGTACTCAAGTCCCTTGGATCCATGGACAGTCATAAGAGAGATCTGATCCTGTGGATCCCCTTCCTCGCTAACTGAGGTATCCAGGGTTACGGCTTCGAGGAACTTGGATAGATTGGGCTCGGTCTCAGATTCCTCAAACTGCTTGATTGCACTCATGAGCTCTTCGAGGTTTTCCAGACGAGCGGCCCCTTCATAGCTCTTATCGGCCCTCAGGAAGTCGTAATAGCCGGATTCATTGAGTAGTTTCTCATAGCTAAAGCTGGGCGGATGATTTTGAGTTTCAAGGACCTGGACTTCGTGGATAAGGTGAGCAAGATGCCGGAGCGAACTCATGACCTTTCCCGAAAGGGAGAGGTGCTTAAACTCAGAAGGATTTTCATCGATGACTTCAACAAGCTCAAAAAGAGAAAGCTGGAGTCTTACCGCTTCGTCTTCGAGTTTCCTGAGAGAAGTGGCGCCAACTCCCCGAGCGGGAGTGTTCACAATTCTGGTGAAAGCGAGGGAGTCTTTCTTATTAACGACAACTCTCATGTAGGAGAGCATGTCCTTAATTTCTTTTCGGTCGTAGAATTTAATCCCTGCGACCACCCGGTAGGGAAATTTCTCTCTGCGGAGAGCATCCTCGATGGTGCGGGAATGGGCATTATTCCGGTAAAAAACGGCCACATCTTTAAGGGAGGCACCGGAGTCGGCTATTTCCCGGATCTTTTTTACAACGAGCTCAGCTTCTGTTTTATCATCCCGGCATTCGACGATGGTGATCTCTTCTCCCTCGTCGTTCTCCGTCCACATCTTTTTCCCTTTACGGGCTTCGTTTCTCTCGATCACATGAGAAGCGGCTTCGATGATTTTTTTGGAAGAGCGATAATTTTGTTCGAGCTTAATGAGCTTAGACTCAGGAAAGATTTCTTCAAAGTCG
>CAZPFM010000208.1:0-4269 GCA_964585845.1 uncultured Bacteriovorax sp. | reverse complement strand
TCAGCCCCGCGCCAGGAGTAAATAGACTGGTCTTCATCACCAACAACACAAATATTCCGGGTCTTCTCACTTAAAAGTCGGATGAGATCAAATTGAGCGCGGTTGGTATCCTGATACTCGTCCACAAGAACGTACTTGTATTTCTGCTGATACTTCTCGAGGACCTGAGGAAAATTTTTGAAAAGATTCAGAACTCCGGTGATGAGTCCACCGAAGTCCAAGGCATTACTTCTGTGAAGTTCTGCTTCGTACTCCTGAAAGAGACTGAAAAGACGAGTGTCCTCTGCATACTTTTCAACATCCGCGTTTTTCTTTAGTCCCAGGTAATAGCCAAGATTTTTAAGGCCATCAATGTAAGCGGCAATTGTGTAGGGAGAAATCTCTTTCTGGCTCATGCCACGCTTACTCATCAGGGCCTTTATGATGGACTGAGATTCAGAGTCATCATAGATGGTAAAATTCTTTGAGAGCCCCAGGTAGGTCGCTTCTGCACGAAGAACACGGGCGCAGAAGGCGTGAAACGTAGTGACCTGGAGAGCACCGATATTGATCTGGCTTGAATGGGCGAGTCGCTCGCGCATCTCTTTAGCTGCTTTATTGGAAAAAGTGACCGCCAGAACCTGAAAGGGAGAAACATTCATCTCCTCGAGTAAGTATTGAATGCGGGCAACGAGGGTTCGGGTTTTTCCTGAGCCTGCACCAGCGAGGATCATCACTGGTCCATCGGTGAGTTCAACAGCAGACTTCTGGGAGGGATTCAGAAAGTCGAGGTTCATTATTCGACCGTCACAGACTTCGCAAGATTCCGCGGCTTATCGATGTCGGTCCCCTTCAGGGAAGCAATATGATAAGCGAGGAACTGGAGAGCGACATTCACATAGAGAGGACTTAAGTTAGGAAGTCCTTCGAAATTAAGCTCAATAAAGCTATCTGAAAGCTCACTCAGTTCGGTGGAACCTTTAGGACCAAGAACCACCATGAGACCTCGTCTCGCTTTCACTTCTTCCACATTAGAGATGGTTTTTTCAAGAAGCTCTGGCCCCACGATGGCGATGTTGACGATGTTCTCGTCAATGAGAGCGATAGGTCCGTGCTTGAGTTCACCGGCGGCGTAGCCTTCGGCATGGACATAGGCGATTTCTTTAAGCTTCAGAGCACCTTCAAGGGCGATCGGAAAGTAGCGACCTCGTCCGGTAAAGATGAAGCCTTTTTTGAGATAGATTTTTTCTGCGACTTCTTTGAGTTGTTCGGAATGGGCACAGAGTTCCCCAACCCGGTGGGAAAGGAGCTGGATCTCAGCAAAGAGTGAAGGGTCATCAAGGGTCCCTTCCATTGCCCGGCTCATAAGATAGCCGGTCAGGGCCTGAAGAGTGAAAGCCTTGGTGGAGGCCACCCCGATTTCGACTCCAGCGTGGATCAGGAAATTGCGGTCACAGTTTCGGAAAAGGGTTGAGCCCTCTACGTTAACGATAGAGTAACAAGGGATTTTATTCTCCTGGCAGAGTTCCTGAGAGGCAAGAGTGTCAGCTGTCTCACCGGACTGAGAGATGAAAAGACCGACGTCATCTTTTTCGAGGATCGGATTTTTATAGCGAAATTCCGAGGCAATCTCGACTGCGGCTTTTTGCCGATTAATCTGCTCAAAGAAGTTCTTGATGACAAGGCCTGCGTGCCAGGCAGTTCCACAGGCAGTGAGGTGCCAGGATTTCGGCTTAAAACCTTTAAGCCCTTCAAGGACCTTTCTTCCGTCACTTTTAATGTAGTAGGCAGAGAGTTTATCAATGAGAGCTGGCTGCTCGTGAATCTCTTTAAGCATGAAATGCTCATAAGGACCCTTTGAGGTGGCGTCCAGGGACATGAGATTGCTTTGATTTTTATACCGGGTAGAAGGAGTCAGATCGAGTTCGTAAAACTTCAATTCAATATCTTTATCACTCACTGTGCTCTCACAGATCACAGAATCCTGAGGAAAATAAATGTTAGGCGCAAAGCCAATGAGGGCAAATGGATCGGAGGAGACGAAGGCTTCCCGGGACTCAGGGTTTTCTCCCACGACAAGAGGAGCGGATCGCTTGATGCAATAGAGCTTATCAGATGCCTTTTCAATGATCACAAAGGCGGAGTTACCGGTGATGGTTTGAAAGGCCTGGGAGATGGACTCGAGGGTTTTATGGGTCTGTTTGAAGAACTTGGTGAGAAGAACGAGGAAGACTTCCGAGTCGGTCTGAGACTTAAAGGTAAAGCCCTCGGCCTGGAGTTCTTTTTTTAATGAGGAAGCGTTTTCGATAATTCCATTATGAACGACAGCGAAGAGTTCGTTTCCGTGTGGATGAGCATTATCAGTCGAAACTGCACCGTGAGTGGCCCACCGGGTGTGTCCAATCCCGGTATGGGAAAAAGGTTTCTGCTCTTGCACCAGGGATTTAAGGTTCTCTAACTTTCCTTCTTTTTTCAGGATCTTTAGCTCACCATCCATCTTGAGACAGATGCCCGCGGAGTCATAACCGCGGTATTCCAGCCGTGAGAGTCCTTCGAGGATGGGGCCAACGGAATTACTGGGGCCAGAATAGCCGACGATTCCACACATAGAAACTCCAAAAATAAGAATGAAATAAGAGGTTCAATCTAGCATTTGGAGGGCGAATATTCCAGTCTTACGCTGGGCAAGAATCAGGTCTTTTTCGACTTTAAAAAGCGCTTGGCCATCCCTTCTTTAACCGCTATTTCCGGTCGGGATATGGCAAAGCCCTCAGCAGGGACATCCTTAGTGATCGTGGTCCCGGCGGCGACAAAGGAATTGTCACCAATTGAGATAGGAGCAATGGCCTGGCAGTCAGATCCAATGAAGGAATTCTTGCCGATCTTTGTTTTGTGCTTTTGGGCCCCATCATAATTGCAGGTGATAAAACCGCAACCGATGTTAGTGTCTTCACCGATCTCAGCGTCTCCGATATAGCTCAGGTGAGAAACCTTTACCCCAGCTTTGAGGATTGATTTTTTTACTTCGACGAAGTTTCCGACTTTTGCCTTTTCACCGATTTCACTTCCCGGTCTTAATCTCGCCATAGGACCCACGCTGGCTTGATCATGAACGCTCGAGTCTTCCAGGTGGGAGCTTGCCAGCACCTGGACATCGTTCCCAATTTGGGTGTTTTTAATAAAACAATTGGATTCTATAATGGAGCGCTCACCGATCTTCGTTTTACCGAGTAAGGTCACGCCGGGATAGAGGATGCTTTGGATACCGACACTGACTCCTGATTCAACATAGCAGTTCTGAGGATCGAGGATCTGGACACCTGAAAGCATGAGCTCCTCGAGTTTTTTCTTTCTAAGCTTGCCTGAGACCTCGGCTAGCTGAACCAGGGTGTTGATACCGAGAAAGGGATCTTCCGAGGGAAAAATCACAGGTTTCACTGCAAATTCTTCTTTAAAAAGATCAGTGAGATAAAATTCTCCGGCCTTATTATCGTTAGAGATGGTGGTGAGAACCGCTTTCACGTGGGAGGTCCGAAGGATGTAGAAGCCAGAATTGACTTCCTTGATGCCTTTCTGAATCTGATCCGCATCTTTTTCTTCGATGATCCTGAACCCTTCATTGCCTCGAACGATGCGCCCGTAGCCAGTAGGATTATGAGCTTCGAAAGTCGCTGCGACTCCCACAAGATCAGGATGCGAAGTGAGCTCTTTAAAGAGAAGAGAAAATTCTTCGGCACTTATGAGAGGAGTATCAGCGCAAGCCACGAGAGTGTACTCGTGATTCCAGAAGTGAGGGAGATCAGAGAAACAGGACTTAAGAGCATCGGCCGTCCCCTTCTGTTCTCTCTGCCAGGCAAGTTTAATAAACGTTTTCGACGAATGATTTGCGTGCCAAGTCTCGAGAAGCTCTTTTCCGTGCCCGATAACCACGCCTAATTCAGCATTCAGCTTAGAGGAAGAAGCAAAACTTAATGAGGCTTCCACGACATAGTCGAGAAGGGGCTTTCCCAGGGCATGAGTCAGGGCCTTGGGTGTTGTGATTTTCATCCTGGTTCCCTTGCCGGCCGCCAGAATAACTATACCAATTGAGTCGCTCATTTTAAGAAGCCTTTTTATCAAGTTTTTTAAGCTACTGATTTATTATTAGATCTTACCTGAAGAGACAAAAGATGTCTCAGAGAGAAACAAATCGCTCAAATACTTAGTGAAAAAAACTTCACAGAAATGCAAAAAATCTTTCAAGGCGTCCAGTGATTATGTCGATTTAGCTTTCGTAACTTGATGTTCACG
>CAZPFM010000207.1:0-5385 GCA_964585845.1 uncultured Bacteriovorax sp. | reverse complement strand
CGATGAAGAACATAACCTTTAAGACCAAATCCCTTCACGATCTTCTGACCACCGAGGACTTCACCTGCCACATGGGTCATGTCCGCATTGTCCTGCTGGGCGAGCTTCACGTATTTTCGGATGCGCTTTCCTGTGTAATAGAAAGTCGCAATAAAAAGTGGAGCCGTAGCAAAGATGATGAGGGCGAGCTGCCAGTCGTGGTAAAGGGCCACCCCTAAAAGAGCAAGAGCCGTAATGGGCTCCCGGATGATCTCGAGTGAACTTTTAAAGGCTTCGGAAAAAACGGATGTGTCGTTAATCACGGTGGAGATGAGATTTCCCTGCTTTTGCTGAGCATAGTACTTTGCCGGCAGGTGCTGGAACTTTTCAAAGATCTTGGACCGCATGAGGCAGGTCACCTTATCCACAGATTGACGGAGGATGAAGTAATGGAAATAGCGAAGGGGATAATTGAGAATCCCCAGACCCACCAGGATCAGGGCGAGTCTAGCCGCATCTTCAAATTTTGAATCAGGGGAAAAGCCTTTATCGAAGATGTCTTTTACCAGGTAAGCCTCATAAGCCTTGATCCCCGCAAGAGGCAGGGCCAGAAGAGATGCCCCTAGGGCCTCCTTCCAAAATGGTCGAAGATATGGGAACATAAGCTTAAGGATGTGAAGCATGAGCTTCATCTTATGCGCTAACGGGGGCTAAGTAAATTAAAACGCGGAAAGCCATCTTCCTAGACAGAGACGGAACACTTATCCTCGATAAGAACTACCTCTCGCGGGTCGAGGATATGGAATATTTTCCGGATACCATCAAGGCCCTCAAGCTTCTTCAGGATCTCGGCTTTGACCTCTTCGTCGTCACCAATCAGTCCGGTGTCGGGCGGGGATACTTTTCACTGGAAGCCGTTTACGTCCTTCACCGCCAACTCCAGAATGATCTTCGGGAGTCCAAGCTTGCTCCATTCAAGGACTTTGCTATCTGTCCCCACTCACCGGATGATGCGTGCGAGTGCCGAAAACCTTCCGGACAAATGATCACCGAACTCATGGAAAAGTACCATATTAGTCCTGAGCACTCCTACATGCTGGGAGATAAGGTCATTGATGCTGAAGCTGGAAAAAATGCCGGCATCCATGGGATCATCGTCCGACACGATCGCCACAACTCCGAATTTCCTTTCTTTAAGACTCTCTTGGATTTTGCAAAATCACTTGAAAAGAAGTGAGTAGGACTTAAGTGCTATTGGTTTTAGATGAAACTGATGGCAGAAGTACTGAATGAGCTTGTCACACTCTCCGGGACTTGTGTCTTTTAAATCCAGATAGTTTTGAAACTTTGTCTGATAACTCATCCGCATCCGAAACATAAAGCCCTTCTCATTATTTCCGGGACTGCACTGCCCGCAAGCGAAGTGCCCGTTACCGGCCTGGAAACTCATGGAGTGGGCTTCATCGAGTTCTGTTCCACAAAGACCACAGGTATCGAGGTTGGGCATGATCCCGAGGTGAAAGAGAAGTTTCACTAAAAATAAAGAGAGTTGTTGAGAAGGATCAAAGCTCTGAGCTTCTAGCGAGTGGTCCAGGTAGAAAATGGCATTGCTGGCCACTGCGAAGACCCCATCCGAATCACTCATTGTGGCATCACTCTCCGTAGGATGAAAAGGTTGAGCAAGCTTGAGAAGAATTTCCAGGTAGAGACAAAGTAGGTAATAGGCCCGGACATCGTAGCGGATTTTCTTGGGTTCCCAGAGTCTTTGGTACTCCGAAGCCACCATGAGATCCGCTCCTTCCATAGTCTTCTTACGGGTTTCTTTCACCATGATCTTCATCATGGATCCAAGTTCAAAGAGCGTGGGCTTCATGTTCTTGCCCCCGCCTTGCCCGCCATAGATATAGAAGCTACCCACGAGTCCACTACGCAGAAGGATCTTCACGATGAGATCGCGCTCCTTGTAGACAATCTTACTGATGAGTATTCCTTCAAAAAACATTCGTCCCAGCTTTCAAAGAATTGAATGATTCCCAATTTGATCCGTAACCAGGTCACGGTCAAGTGGTTTCGCCAACTGTTCCAGATTATTCCATGAGGATTCTCCAATGCATAGACTTCGTAGCGCTCACCCCGCCGCCCTCCTCGGGCCACCATCTGAACCCAAAAGTCGAGGTTATGAACTTTCTACAGAAAGAAAATCTTTGAGATTGAAGGAAGGTTTACTCCATGGCTTAAAACTGTTGTGGCAACGATGTACTCAAGACCCTTCTCTTCTGCGAGCTTCTTCGCAAATCCAGCCGCCTCCCCACCGACACAGCTTACGACCTTATGTCCCCGCTCTTTGAGAAACTTCTCCCAGTGAAAGACATCTTCTCTGAACTCGCAAAAGATAAGCTTCACCCCTGTACACCTGACATGGAGGATGGCCGATTCCATCATTTCTCGGTGAGGCAGTCTGAAGTATCGCTCCGGTCTATTCCGAAGGATCTGATTACCTAAATCACACCACTGAATCTCATCGAATTCGGATCTAAACGTCTTCATTTCTTCCTGCATCTCTGAGTTAAGAGTCGCTGTGAGAAGAACCATCAGTTCGCAGCAAGAAGCGAGTTCAAAGAATACCTCCCACATGAGGGGCCGAAAGGTATCTCCCCAGTAGAAGTTCAAATGGAACTCATCGACGATGATGGTTTTTGGAAAATACTTCTTTTTCATCCACTCTTCTGGTGTCATCACCCGAGGAGAATCGCCCCATTTTTCTCTGCACTCATCAGCTAGTGCCCGTAGGGGCGAAAGGATCAGGAGATCCGGTTCGGCCAGTTCCCTATGAAACTCGTTGATCCAATATGTTTTTCCTGAGGCCGGAGGTGAAGTGAGAATAAGAAGATCTTTTTTCATTCGCACTCACTACCAGAGATCATCAAATTTTTGACGCTTTTCCGGTGAGCCGAATTAATTGGATGGCAAAGTGAATCGGGAATGATTTAATTTCTTCAGAACTGAAAATCAAAGGCTCTTCGAATGATCAAATTCATTTTCGGTATTCTGGTTTTGGTCGGAATCATCTCTTCAGCATACGTCTCAGCTCAAAAGAAAATGGGCCTTCGTCCTGAGCCGTCTTTGCTTCGATTGGGAATGACCGAAGACGAGACCCGTTCCAGTTTCGGTGCCCCAACGGCGATCAATCGAAACGAGTGGATTTACATCATGCCTGATTCCTCTGAACTCATCATCACCCTGCGGGACAATCAAGTGACCAGTGCCAAGTTGAAGTACCGCAAATCAGTCAAGGTCACAGACCCGGAACTAAAACAGCTCACTTTGGTTCAGATGGATAACTCACCCACTCAGTCAGGAGAGCCCAATTGGTTCTTTGCAGGCAAACCCGAGGAAGGACTTATCTATAAGATCACCTCCGCTGGCCGCATCGAATCCATCACCTGGGTCCCGCGGTTTAAGTATGGGAATAACCGACCTAAAAAGGTTCAGGCCCTCGTGCGCGATTTTAATCGCCGCGAATTCGTTAAAATGTGATAGATTGCCCCTATGATTACGCAAATTGAGAAACTCTTCGACGACCAGATCCGACCTGCCCTCGCACAACACGGGGGAAACGTGGAAGTCGTGGACGTGGATAACAACACACTTTTTGTTCGTTTTTTTGGCGGCTGTCAGGGCTGCTCATCATCCAAGGCGACCCTTAAAGGCGGGATTGAGCAACTCGTAAAACAGAATTTTCCAGACATCAAAGATGTGGTGGATGTGACTGAGCATCAGGCCGGGACTAACCCGTACATGTAATCACAGCTTCGGATCCCGAAGTACATTGAGCCTGGAGCGCACCGACTCCAACTTCTCCCGATCAATCTCAGCGTAGATGATCTTCTCTCCCTCACCAGCATCCGCCAGAACTTCCCCCCAAGGGTCAACAATCAGAGAATGCCCATAGGTAGAGATCTTTTCATTGTGGACTCCCCATTGAGCGGCAGCGACCACATAGCACTGATTCTCAATCGCTCGGGCCCTCACAAGAGTGTGCCAATGGGCCTTACCTGTGGGCACAGTGAAAGCCGAAGAGATGGAGAGGATTTCGGCCCCTGCAAAGGAATATGTACGGAAGAGTTCAGGAAATCTCAGGTCAAAACAAATGGAGAGACCAAGTTTAAATCCCTCAAACGCGATGAGTTTTGGCGAGCTACCCCGAGCATAGATCCGGGCCTCATCGATGACGGTGTTACTTGGATGCTTAGAGAGATCAACTGCAAAAAGGTTCATCTTATCGTACTCACCGAGATCATTTCCATCGGGAGAGAAGTTAAAAGAGCGGTTGACCACTTTGCCGTCTTTCAGTGATGCTGCTGATCCCCCTAGGATGTAGAGACCAGAGTCCTTAGCGAGATTTTGAATGTTTTTATAGTGATGATCTTTGCCATCTACCAGATGAGGAGAAGCCTTGGTGCCATCTCCCAATGAGTAAAAAACCTCCGGCAGAAAAGCAGCGGCTGCTCCATTTTCTTTAGCCTCTTTGAGAAAAAGACGGAGTTTCCTGAGATTTTCCTCAAAATCGAGCACGGATCTCATCTGAATGGCCGCAATTTTCATGGGAAGTCTCCTTTTACATTCTCAAGCCTTATCTCAAGTTATAAAATCAATCTGACATGCTGAAAACATTTATCCTCACCACACTCAAGATCCTCATCGCTGCAGGGCTCATTGCCTGGTTGCTCCAGTCAGGGAAACTCGATTTCAGCCTTCTCAAAGATCTCCTGGCCTATCCTGGAGCTATTTTCTTTGCCGCAGTCCTCGCCATTTGTAACTTTCTTCTCATTTCCTTTCGCTGGAAGAATATCCTCATCGCCCGTTCCACCACCAAGATTCCGGTTACAGGAATTTTCTGGATCACCTGGATTGGACAGTTCTTCAGCTCCGTTCTTCCAGGAAGTGTCAGTGGAGACCTGGTGAAACTTCTCTATATTCAGCGATACGATTCAACTTTCTCTAAGAAGTTTATTTTCGCCACTATCCTCATTGACCGGGTCATCGGGCTTGCGGCCCTGATTCTCATGGTGGGTTTTAGCTCGCTTCTTTTTTCCGGTCACATTCTTGAAAATGCACCGGCGATGGAACCGCTTCTTCGAATTAACTATTTGCTCTCGGGTCTTGTGATCCTAGGGATCATTGTCTTTATTCTCTTCCCGCATTTTGTCGAGGCCCTCTTTGTGCGCTTTGAGAAGATCTTCTTACCCACAGTCTGGAATAAGATCGGGGTTCTTTGGAATGATCTTGTTTCTATAAGAAAGCAGCTTCTTCAGGGGCTTCTTGTCTCCTTTGCGGTTCAGTTTAATGGGGTACTGGTTTTTTGGTCACTCATCCATCCCTTCGTCGAAGGGAAAATGGACTTCA
>CAZPFM010000206.1:0-5398 GCA_964585845.1 uncultured Bacteriovorax sp. | reverse complement strand
AGGTATTCCAGGGCCTTCACATGGGCATGGGCGAGATCTGTGACGTGGATATAATCCCGCACGCAGGAGCCATCCTTAGTGGGATAGTCCGTCCCGAAGAGTTCAATATGATCACGCTTTTGAGTCGCAGCTTCACAGCAGACCTTAATGAGGTGAGTGGCCTTGGGAAAAGACTGACCGATTCTTCCTTCCGGATCAGCACCGGAGACATTGAAATAGCGGAGGGCCACATACTTAAATCCCGGATGAGCGAAGGCTGCATCCCGGAGCATATGCTCAGTCATAAGTTTTGATTCACCATATGGATTAATAGGTTTAGTCGGAGTTTCTTCCGAGCAAATCCCACTCTCAGGCATTCCATACACAGCTGCCGTGGAAGAGAAGATAAAATTGGGAACTTTATGTTTAACAGCTAATTCAATGAGACCATGAGAATTAATCGTATTGTTCTGGTAGTACTTCAGGGGATTAGAGACACTCTCAGGCACGACGATGGATCCCGCAAAATGAAGGATCGCTTCGAATTTCTTATCCTGAAAAAGAGTATTGAGTTTTTCACGGTCTTCAAGATTTCCGACCACGAGCTCCCCGTAAGTGACAGCTTCCTTAAAGCCAGTGGAGAGATTGTCATAGATCGTGAGCTCATGCCCAAGAGATCCCAGGGCCTTAACCACATGAGAGCCGATGTAGCCCGCTCCGCCGGTGATGAGAATGCGCATATTTCCTATCCTTTGTACCCGGCCCATTTTATAATCGGACCACATGAAAGTAAAACTCATAGTCATTGCTGCACTTGGAAAAAATCGCGAAATCGGTCTCAAAGGATCTCTTCCCTGGAGTCTTCCAGACGAGCACGCTCAGTATCTTGAAAAAATCAAAGAGAAGTTCGTGATTATCGGCCGAAAGAATCTCGAGGCCAATAATGGCGATGTAGAAGGGGCCTATCCCCTGGTCCTCTCCCGCAGTCATCATAGCTCAACCCAAACGGCCCTTTTCTTCACATCCTTAGAGCATGTGATGAGCTACCTCGAAGAAGCTGAGGTCGAAGAAGCCTTTGTCATCGGCGGGGCCGAGATCTACGAGCTCTTCCTTCCCTACGTCACTGAGTTTTACTGGACCGAGGTGGACTATTCAGGGGAAGCGGACACATACTTCCCGGATTTTTCTACCTATCAGTGGCAGAAGATCTTTGAAGAAAAGCATCAGGGATGGTCTCTCAGAAAACTCATCAAGATCCCGGAAAGGTTTGGCCTATGAAAAAGAGTGTCTGTTTTTTTAACTCCAACAGGGCCTGGGGTGGTGGAGAGAAATGGCATTTTACGACCGCTAAGGAATTTAGCCGCCGGGGCTATGAGACCTTTTTAGTGACAAATGTTCACTCGGAACTCGCTAAGCGGGCCCATGATGAGAAGATGAATTTCTTTTCTTTTTTTGTCCACAACCTAAGCTTCCTGAATCCCTTTAAGATCCTCTCATTAGTGAGTGTCTTCAGGGCACAGAAAGTGGACACCATCATCATGAATCTTCCGGCCGACCTGAAACTCGCGGGAATTGCCGCAAGGATCGCGGGGGTTAAAAAGATCGTCTACCGCCGGGGGATGCCTCATCCCATTCGAAACACCTGGCTCAATCGCTTTCTTTGTAAAAAGATCCTCACTCACGTGGTGGTGAATTCCGAAGAGATCGGCCGAAGCCTGACTCAGAAAAATGAATCCTGGTTTCCTAAAGAAAAAATCGTTCTGATCTATAACGGAGTGGATGCCCAAAAATCCCTTCCAGTGAAGCCCGCTAAGCAATCCACCCACTTTGTCATTGGCTCAGCAGGCAGGCTCACGGAACAAAAAGGTCAGAAGTATCTCATCGAGATGGCTGAAATTTTAAAAAACTCAGGAATGGGATTTGAGCTTTTAATCGCCGGCGAGGGAGAGCTCAAATCAGAACTCCAAAGGCAGATCGAAAACGCTGATTTGGAAGGTGAAGTGAAGCTTTTGGGTCACGTGAGTGATATGACTTCTTTCTTTCACTCCCTGGATGTCTTCGTCTTTCCGTCTCTTTTTGAAGGTTCCGCGAACACTCTTATTGAAACTCTTCAGCACGAAGTTCCTACTATTGCCTTTGATGTCTCTTCAAATCCGGAGATCATCGTCCATGGGGAAACGGGCCTTCTGGCGGAGCCTTTTTCTTCAGAAAATCTCGCTGAACTTGTGCAGAAAATTTTTCACGATAAAGAGAAGGCCACAGACCTCACCCGTAAAGGATTAAGTCTTGTGGCCCAGAAATTTGATTCATCAAAAAATCTCGATCGCCTTCAGAAAATTATTGATAGTTAATTGGCTGATCATCATTGGCATCCTTGCCTTGTGGACGGCCAACGGTATCGGCCACATAGGCGCCTCTATCTCCGAGAGGTTCATCCGGTGACTCCGTCGTATCTTTTGCAGTCTGATGCTCAGTTTCTGAATTGATCTCAGCACCAATGAGGATCGCAAAACTTGAGATATAGAGCCACATCATCAGAACCACGATCGCTGCCATAGAACCGTAGGTTTTATTGAAGTTACCGAACTCTGAAGCGTACCAGGAGAATCCGGCAGAAACGAGTGCCCAGGCAATTGCAGCAAAAGCCGCTCCCCAACTCACCCAGCGCCACTTGGCTTTTTTGCGATCCGGACCAAAGCGGTAACAAAAACTCAAATATGCTGAGAAGAGGGCGAGGAGAATCACCCAGCTTCCGACACCGGCGACTGTTTTAACAATCTCAGGCAGTGGGAAAAAATCGATCACATTGGGATAGAAGACAATCACACCGATTGCCAGAAGACCCATGATGGTTCCGATGAAAGTCATTCCGATGGCCATGAAGGTTCTTTTGATAAAGCCCCGGTCATCTTTTTCTCCGTAGATAACATTCAGCGCATCCATGAAGGCAGTGTTTCCTTTAGAGGCGGACCAGAGAGCAAAGAAGAGAGCTGCAAGGGCACCGAATCCAAGACTATTGCCAGGATTTTTAGAAGAGAGATCAACGAGCTGCTCATTAATAATATTGGAGATCTCAGCGGGAATGATCTGATTAATTTTTGAAAAGTGCTCCTGAATCTCGGCCGGATCAGCGATCCAGGCATAGATAAGAACTAAAGATGTGAGCGCTGGAACAATGGCGAGAAAGATATAATAGGCCATCGCAGCGGCATTGGTGGAGACCAAATCTTCACTGATAGCGTCCTTGATTCTGAAAAGAACATCCTTCCAACCCTTGGCCGGAAGATCTGATGGCTTCGACGCATTTCTCCCCCGTGAGTCAGAATGGGAGTGAAGGCGCTCCTGCTTTGTTTCCCAGATCGATGAATCCATTGAAATCTCCTTTTAGAATCAAATCTGATGGATTGAGTTGCAAAGGAGGTTCCAACTTAGCTGATCAAAAGAGAAGAGATTGACCAGAAGCAATCATCGCTTCCGGTCAATCGAGGGGGTGGGAATTACTTAGTGTAGATTTGGGAAGTGACCTTCACAAGAGCGCTGAAGGCTTCAGGGGAAAGGGTGTCTTTGACTTCAGTCCATATAGCGGCCGAGTCTTCTTTAGTGGGTTCATTCATGCGCTCAAGTTCAGAGTCGACGTAAGAGGCCAGAGCGTTGATCTGATCGACTTCGGCGTTGAAGCTTTGGAGTTCCATAGAGTTGAGACCGGCCTTTCTGGCTTCGACTGGATTGAGGGTTGTATAAGCAACAGTCTGCTCATCATCGAGAATAACCAGACCAAAAATACCAATGAGCCCTCCCAGGATGAGATACCCAAGATTTCCCAAGCAGGCATCTGCGTGGCATGGAACAAGAATAGAGAGACTAGATACGCCTACTGCTCCACCGGACACAACTAGTCCCGCTGTAACAAGCGCTGGTGAGAAGATCGCACCGATTGCCGCCTGAGAGGGCTTCGACGCCGTCATCGTCAGAGTGATAGTGAGAGCGATAAAAAGTGACTTAAGAGCTTTCATTTCTGTTCTCCTTGGAACCGTTGTTTGAAGTGGCGCCAAGATACACAGAAAGTTTTAAAAGGAAGAATGATTTGAAAAAAGTTCAGGTTCCAAAGGGTGACAGAAAAAGATAAAGCGTCACAAAACCCGTGACACCTTACCCGTGTTTTGTCACAAAGTCTTTAAATACTCAATGAGCTCCAGTTTGTTCTCATGAGTGAGTGTCTTAAAGGATTCAAAGTAATGACCTTGATTGGACTGACCTTTAAGAGTCGTATCGTAAAGGCGGCGCTTGAAGATATCCCGATCCATTTTTGTAAGACCCATCTTCTCTTCATCAAAGCGCTCTCTCTCTCCAGCGGCCTTAAGGGAGAATTTCTTCGGCCTCTTAGAAGGCTCGCTTAAAAGATCATAGACCGTCGGTACAGAGGCATTGTGAAGATACGGAAAGCGGGACCAGATTCCCCAGAGTTTTTGAGCGACGTAACCGTGCTCCTCTCTTCTCCAGGACTGAATGTACTCGTTCAGTGGATTGGTTTCGATAAGATCATAGAGTTCATCGGTAAGAGCATCGAGTCTCTCGGAATCGGTTTTCACGACCCGCAGAGGAATATGCTTAGGAGAATCATAGATCGGGTTACCCTGAAGGTCCCGGTTGTGGACGCCATGGCATTTCTGACAGGACTGAGCGTAGATCTTCTCCCCTCGCTCGGCCTTCAGGCGTTCGATTTTAAATGGATAAGAAGGTGGGAGAATATCACCCAGGACGTCTTCAGCGTGATGAACCTTTTCATAATACTCACGGACATTTTCAGGGGTCTGACCCGCGTAGAGTTCGACAGCAATTCCCCAGCCGCCGAGTTCGCCATTGCCTTCGCCGTCCCAGAAAGAACCGGTCTTTCTTTTTTCACCATAACCCCAGAGATGAGGAACCTTCACCTGGCCCTGGAGAAAATCCTCGGGGATGGGAAGACCTTTAATAGTGTAAAACCACGAGCGGATAAGACCAGTGGAAACTAATCCCTGCGTTTTATTCGTGATCCGTGGATCAGAGAGTCCCTTAGTGAAAGTGAGGGCCCTTTCATGAAGCTCTTTAAATTTTGGATTTGAATTAGGGACCTTTCCCCACATGCTCATGGCAAGGACCGAGTCTTTTCCGATCTGACCCACGTCGATGTTTTTATTTCCTAATCCCACGATGTACTGACCTGCGGCCTTACCTGAGTGACAGGCCACACAGCCAAGAACTCCCACCTGCATGCCTTCGTAAGGTTCGTTGAAGAGTCCTTCAATTTTATTATCGACGACGTTAAATCCCCAGCGCTGAGCGATAGGTCCCTGGTCCCCTAAACCCAATCCCATCTTTTTCATAGACTCATAAAACTTGATGATGTCCGGAGACACCGCCATCCCTCTTCCCTTGTAGT
>CAZPFM010000205.1:0-5411 GCA_964585845.1 uncultured Bacteriovorax sp. | reverse complement strand
TTTTGTCCCTCCCGTTCCACAGCTGGAAATATCCCAGGTAAGACCGTTGTTTCTAATCGTTCCATTCCAGATAGACCGACCGTCTCCCGAAGTTCGCCCTGACTTATCCGGGTGCTGAAGCTGAAGGTAGCGGGTTGCCATGAAAGTATTTTCACAGATCTCATCTTCAGGAAATTTGATGTCGTTCATGACATCGTATTCATTTATGATTGTGATGCTGAATGTTTTGAGGATTTCTTTTTCGAGTTCAGGATTTAATTTATCGGGATGATTTTTTGGGATGAGTCCCATTTCACGGGCAAGCTGGAAATTAAAGTAGGCGACCTTTCCACCCTTCCGGTACCGGGCCTTGTACTCTACCCTCCCCTTCGGTACTTTCTCCTTGAATGGATGCTGTCCATTGACTCGGGAGAAGGCCGCGTAGGACCTCTGGTTTGGTTCTACGGTGAGGGGCAATTTTTTGACTTGGTTCATTGGCCTTTACCATCCTGATAGTGCCTAAATAAAACTATCTTTATTATAGGACTGAAAAAGACCACATTAAACAATTTTTTTTACAGGCAATTTTCAGCTTTCTGGATAGTTTTGATCAACCAAATCTAAAAATTTCTTGCGATAGATCCCGTTTCCGCGGTGAAAGACGTCGATATGCCCTCCTTCCGGAATTTTCCAGAGCCATTTATTTTCAGCGGGAATTTTTTTAAAGATCTCTTTTCCAAACTTCTGAGGGATGACTTTGTCTTTCTGACCAACGATCACCAGGGTGGGCCAGTGAATCTTATTCAAAACTTTTTCTGAGGCCATCTTATCTGAGATCAGAAGATAACTCAGAGGACTGAAAGGAAAGAGAAACCACACACTCTTCACCCGATCAAAAGCAATGTCCTGATAGGAAGCAAAGGTGGAATCCTGAACAACAAAACCCACCTTCTCTTTTACAGAAGAATCAGGCAGTGAACGAAGGAGAATATTTCCTCCAAGACTCTGCCCATAAGCGATGAAGCGCCCTCCTCCGTGTTTAATACGAAGATCATCTCCAACCTCTAAGGCCGCCAGCGCATCCTGATAGATCTTTTCCTGATCCGGACTGCCTTTAGAGAGACCATATCCCCTGTAATCAAAGGTAAAGAGGTTATAGCCATGGTCGATGAGCCAGATGAGAGAAACGTAATGAGACGTAATATTTTGGGCGTTTCCGTGAAACTGGATGACTGTTCCTTTCACTTTTCCTTTGGCCTTAAAAAACCAGCCATGAAGTGAAGTACCATCCTGACTTTTAAAATCGATATCTTGTTCCTGGAGCCCCAGGCGCTCCGGATCCAGGAAAAGAAGATGACTTGGCTGGTAAAAAAGATGAGTACAGGATGAAAAGATCATGACCAGAAGAAGAATGGAAACTGTCTTAACAGAAACCTGACTGAAAACCCACGATCTCATGAATACCTTTCTTCAGATCTTCCGAATAGACTAGGAAACAAGGAGAAAGCGATGAACACCATCATTCGAATTTCTTTCATTCTCTTAAGCCCGGTTTTTCTCTATATCTACTGGAGAAATTCTCTGCGCCAGATCGATGATCTGCACGCCAACTTCGATATTAAGTACGCGGACTAATTACTCCACGTCAAAGTCGAAGTACTGATCCGGATAGGGCTCAGGCCTAAAGGAGTAGTGCCACCACTCCTGACTAAAATTTCTAAAGCCATGCTTTTCCATGAGGCTTCGAAGCTTCAATCGATTTTTTCGTTGAACCTCAGTCACAAGATCTGATTCTGTGTGAGAAAGAGAATCAAAGAAATCAAAAGGTGTCCCCATATCCAATTCAACTCCGTCGCTGAGTCGCTCGAGAGTAAGATCTATGGCGCTTCCTTTTGAGTGAGAGGATTGCTTAGCGATAAAGCCAAGATCAAGAATCTCCTGGCGAGTGTATTTAGGGTGATACTTCTTTTTTAATTCGGGATTGGTTTCCGGTAAGCTCGCCCATCTTAAGAACGAGGCCACCGCTTTGGCGGGCCGGTAGCTGTCGAAAATCTTTAATGTCAGACCCTCTTTAAGCGCATCTTCCTGAACCAGGCAGAGTCTTTCGGCAGGTCCGCGGGCGAAATAGGCTTTCTTGGCCTTGTAGCCAGGTACGATATCACCCGTGAAATTCAGTCGAGTGGCATAGTCCATCTGGATCTTAATTCCAGAACACATTTTCGAGAGATCGACGAAGTCGGGATTTGCTTCGGCCATAGGAATCGCAACCGTTAAAAGTGAAAGTAGAAACGCTTTCATAGTGTCTCCAATTAGTAGAAATACTGCAAGCCTGTCTCAACCTCAAAGGTCTTGTTACTTGCGTGATCAAATCTCTGCATACCTCCCCTAAGGAGAAGAGAGAAGCGGGAGCTAAGATGATAGCGGGTTTCCCCCTGAATGACGAGCAACTGGTCCGTGAAGCTATCTCTCTGAGAATAGGTGTTCCAGTGATAAAGAGCATCAAGTCGGAGCGCCCAGACCTTTGAAAATTCAACTCGCCCTGTGAGTTTGGGTCCTAAACCCCATCTATAATTTTCCTGGAATCTATTCTGTAAAAAAAGATTCGTATTAAGAAAAATCGCCAGGAAAGCTTTGTCTCCCAGGTTCACAGTATTTCCAACAGAGCCCTGAATTTCTCCTCCCGGGCAATCAAAGCATTCGAGATCTCTATCTTGCTTCATCCCAAGACCAAGTTCCCAGGCCAGATGAGAAGCCCAGATATTCTGCAAGGGGTAGTTTTTCAAATTCAAAAAGATGAGTTCATCAAAACGCCAGGCGGTACGCTTATAGTCCTTTTCCCTAAAACTTCCCGCAAACTTAAACATCTCAAGCTCACCCCTATCAAGAGCACCTTTCGGAGGATCAAGAAGATCATGGAGTGCCAGCCTGAGTTCAAGTCGGGTGAACTTTCCTCTTTCATCCTGATACCCTTCAGTCAGAGAGAATCTGGTCGGTGGATGTATCAGTGCCGGTGATGAGATGACCCCTTCTTTAGCTTTTGGCTCTTGAGTGATAGCAGGGTTCATGGCTCGGGCACGGAGAAGATGGGATTTCTTCTCCATGGTCGGTTTATGATCGAGAAGTATTTTTTCTGAGTTGTAATAATCAAAAGCCGTGAGACTTGCATCCAGAACTTTTGCACTCTCTTGATCTGCTTTCTCCGGATGACGGGCGAGGTTCTTGGCCAGCGTCTTTTCTTGAGAAGAGAGCTTTTCTGACTCGGCCAGAAGTCTTGAATAGGTAGATGGTCTTCGCTTTCCATCTTTTAGAAGTTTTTCCTCTTCGAGAACCCTGATTGTATCCGCTGGTATTGTGAAGAGCCGGAATTTATCAGTGAGCCTCTTATCATCCAGAACCACATCCAGAAGACCCAGAAGATGGTAGGAGCAGTTCTCCTGAAAATAGAAATAATCAAAATAAGTAGAGCCTAATTCCCAGATATGATCCACGAGTTCTAAAACCTGAGTCTGAGTCAATTTGAGTTCATATGACCAGAGATCCCTGAATTCAGCATCGCTGTACTCGCGGATTTTATAATAATAAGGAATCGCAGAAAATTTACCTTTGAATCCGCCCGTAAGACCATAGAGAGCATAAGTCAGTGGATTGGCCGTATTGGCATCGGCGGCAAAGTTAATCCCATAGTCTAAAAGTTCAGTCTCACCTTCGTTCTCAAAACGAGAGAGACGAAGAAGAGTGTGACCAAAAGCGGAGTTCGGATTACTTAAGTAGTAAGAAGAAAAAACAATGTGAGCTCTCTGGGCCGCCATCTTTGAGAAGAATTGCACATACTTCTCGCACCCCAAAAGATTCACGTCCTTCCAGGGATAATTTAATTCTTTATTGAGCCACTTAAACCGCAGTGGAAATTTACAGATTGGGTGATCATCGGAAGGTGTCTTGGTCTGGCCGAAGCTCGCCAAGGCTGCATCAAGTTCTGCACGGGGATTCGTTCGACCCTCTGGATGGATAAAAAAATCCTTTCCATCAGCTTCACTTTTCCAGTTACCAAGCGGTGTTTTTCGGTAGTGAAGGAGCTTCAGCCATTTGGGATGATTGGCATCGACTGCGGAAGCATCAAAATTGAAAAGAAATAAAAGAGGAAGAAAGAAGAACATGGGACCCGCTTAAGAGTGTGCGGGTCCCATTATAGAAATTAGATCTGAGTGTTGCAAGAAGTAGAAGCCACAGAGTTGATGTTGTGGGTGACTTCTGTAGAAGTAGCTGTCGCTGTAGGGAAGATCTCAGTGTAGCGAGACTTGAGGGCCTTACCAAACTCCATAGAGTTAGAGCAGCCATAAACCTTAGAGAGACCAACGATTGTTTCGCCGTTACCACGAGCGATGTCGTTAGCAAGAGCTACACGGTTAGCTTCGATGAAGGCCTGGGCCTGACCAACTTTTAAAGGAGCTGGAGAATCGCAGTTTGATGTACCTAGAGTGATTCCGATGGACTGCATACCAGTGGTGTTAGTTGTACCTGCAAGAACCTGCTTCCACCAAGTCTGGTCACCTTCGAAAACCATAGAACCAAGACCGCAACCAGCAGATCCGTACTTAGCAGCGAAGGCAGAAGAAGAGATGAGAGCAACAGCAATAACGACGAAAAGATTTCTCATGAATAAAACTCCATTTGTTAATGAGACAACATGCCTCTCATTATGCCGGGAGTAGTATTTTGTTCAACTAGGAATTAACAAAAGATCAGTAGCTGATTTTTTATGTCTGCAGCAATTTGCGCAGCAGGTTAGCTTAGTTCGCCTCGCTGCTGAAGTGATGCGCAGTAAGGTAAGTCAGGCGAACACGCTTTTCGATGGTTTCATCGAGCATGAGAAGAAGTTCTTCGAGTTCGAACATGAGTCCGATGTCGCAGACAAATTTATCGGCTTCAACTTCGGCCATGATGGGATCGACCTTGGACTCTTCGAGTTCGTAGAGAACGAAGGCGAGCTCATGAGCTAGGTAAGCCACAGCTGATCGCTTCGAAGTGGCGAGGAGTTTTTGGAATTCTGGAAAGACCACGATGGCCGAAGAAAAGGAATGGGTCTGAGCGAGCCTTGCGTGGTCACTGCCGCTTTTTAAAAAGCTCACCGGGTACTTTGTCATCATGGCCTCGATCACACCTACCGGCAAACGGGAGAAGAGTTCATCGAAGTGGGTTTTCATGTCGGCCGTGATCCACTGATGCTCAGCTTGAGAGAAAAAATATTCAGCGAATTGGGTGCGGAGGATTTGTTTCTGAGAGTGAGAACGAGTGAAAAATTTTTCGATGAGATTCATCATGGCAGCGACCCCTTTTAAGTCTTATCGAAAAATGATCGCTGCGCTTAAGAGAATTTTACTGAAAAGGCTGTTCGTCGCTATCCAGACTGATATTGATGGGTGCATGATACT
>CAZPFM010000204.1:0-5418 GCA_964585845.1 uncultured Bacteriovorax sp. | reverse complement strand
TATTTTAAACCGCTTTCCTTCCGGAGTCAGAATTTCTTCACCGGAAAACTCTTCCTTGTCCGTGATATAGCAGACATCTCCCTCTGGGAGTTCATCTTGAAAACGCCAATAATCGAACTGATTCTTCCGGGAGTGGTAATTTAAGGCGGGTACCTGAGTTTCCAGGTAGAAAGAAAGCTTGGAAGCAATCTGGTAGGTGTTGGCCACCAGGGGCTTCTTCCCACAAAGACTCTGAACTTTCTGACTCCATTCTTCCCATCCCTGAAACTCCTTGAGGCGCTTGAAAGGGACAGCATCGGGGACAAGACCCACCGTGAGAGCAAAAAGCAATGCGATGGCAGCACTGGCATAAAGCAGAAGATGGGCCCAGCCTTTTTTCCAGAGCGGCGTGCGGACACCCCAGTAGATCAGGGGAATGGTAGCGGGAATGGTCCAGTTGGCCTCAAACTTTTTAGAAAAGGTCGACACCAAAAAGAAGAGGACAATTCCGATGGCATTAAATTTCATCGCTCGATCAAAGAGGTTCTCAGAGCGCTCCCTGAGAATGGACCACCAGATGATGGGGCCGGTGAAAAGTCCTACAATGAAAAGCTGAAGACCCAGGTACTCAAAGATCCTTCCCACACTGAAGCCTGCCTTGGGTCTCTCAAGAAAGTGGTAGCGGAGGGTCGAAAAATCATGGGCAACCTGCCAGAAAAGATGGGGCAAAAACAAGGTCACCGAGATCGCCACAATGACATAAAAAGATTTTCTTTTCAGAAGCTTTGGCAGGGCGAGCAGGGAGAAGAAAATAAGCAGGATCCCATGGTACTTTGCATAGAGCATCCCCGGGATCACAATCCCCAGACACAAAACCCACAGAGGACGGTCTTCTTCCAGGTATTTTTTTAACAGATAGCAAAAGAGAGCAGAAAAGAAGAGTAAAGGCATATCTGGGAGGGCGAGAAAGCCAGTGAAGAAAGCCAGAGGTGAAGCGAGAAAAAGTAGAGAAGCCACGAAGTGGCGACTCTTTGGAACAATTTGCAGGAGGAGAAAGAGGGTCAGGGCTTGCTGAAGAATGAATCCAAGACGGATGAATCCCTTTTCATGTGGAAGAAAAGAAAAGAGAGCGATAGTAAGACCCACCACCGGAGGATGATCAAAGTAGCCCCAATCTAGATTTTTAGAGTATAGCCAGTAGTAGGCTTCATCGTGAGAGAGCCCCAGTGAGAATGCAAGAAGCAACTGCACCCCTGCCATCAGGAAAAGCAGCGACCATTTATTGACCCATTTTGACATTGATTGCCTCAGTTTCGTAGAATCAGAAGATACTTACATCATACTTCGAGATGATTGAATACCAAAGGGCCGAAAGCTTGCTGACGTACTTAGACATGTGGGATCGAAAGCTTTTCTTCTGGATCAACTCCCTTGGGAGTGAAGCCTTGAACTCCACGATGCTTCTCCTTTCTGGACAGATCATCTGGCTTCCCTTCATCGTGTTTGCTGTTTACCTCTTCCGAAAAGAGAAACAGGGAAAAGATGTTGGGCTCTTCATTCTCTTCATGGCCCTGGCACTGGTCTGCAGTGATGTGACTTCATCCTATATCTTTAAAAATATTTTTCAGCGCCTAAGACCCTGCCGGGTGGAAGAGATCCAGACCCTCATGTACACATTCGGCCAAAAGTGTGGCGGGCGGTTTGGATTCGTTTCATCCCATGCTGCAAACTCTCTGGCCCTGGTCGTTTTTACTCTGGGGGCCCTGCGCCTCAAGGGAGTTTACTGGGGAGTACTTCTCTTTCCTTTACTCGTGGGACTTTCAAGAATCTATCTTGGTGTCCACTATCCGGGAGATATTTTAGGTGGATTTCTGGTGGGAACTTTCTGGGGGATGACCTACGCGAGTTTTTTCCGGTCTAGGGTGCAAGCCTCTGAAGCTCCCATCCATTAGAAGTGAGTTCAAATGAAATCCGGTCATGGAGTCGGTTTGTCCGCCCCTGCCAGAACTCGAAGTATCTGGGTTCAATAAGATAGCCTCCCCAGTGAGGAGGTCTGGTGAGCTCTTCAACTCCCTGAGCTTCTATGTCTTTCACCCGCTTTTCGAGTTCCTCTCGGGAGCCAATGACCTGACTCTGAGGTGAAGCGATGGCACCCACCTGACTACCAAAAGGCCGGGATTTAAAATAGGAATCGGAGAGCTCCGTGGGAGCCTTGGAAACAACTCCCTCAATGCGTACCTGTCTTTCCAGTGGCAACCAAAGAAAGTTCATGGCTATTTTTTTATTTTGATCCAACTCATGACCCTTATGACTTTCAAAATTGGTGTAAAAAACAAATTTTCCGTCCTGAATCCCCTTGAGAAGGACAACCCGGGAGCGTGGCTGGTCCTGTGACACTGTTGAGAGGGTAAAAGCATTTGGTTCATCACAGGAAGAGTCAATGGCTTCCTGGAGCCATTTCTTAAACTGATCAATGGGATTTTGAGCACAGTCGCTAATCTCCAGAGAAGAGTTTTTGTAATTCACTCTCAGCTCTTGAAGGGTCTTTGTGATTTCGTTGGTCATCCTGTTCACTTTTGTGGAGATCCTGTGATGATATAATTCTTCAGAGACTCCACAATTTCAAGGGCCCTGTCCCCAGGCTCTAACTGAGAATCATCAGGTAAATCCCCGGCTTCCCACCGATCCTCCCGGGACAGGAGATCTTTAAAAAAGCGGATGCGCTTTACATCTCCTTCTTCAGAGAGCTCCGCTTCGACTTCCTTTAAGAATCTCAGAATGAAAAGCTGAGTAACCTTGAAGACAAATTCTGAGATTACGTACTGAGCAAAGGCAGACCTCAATCGAAGTCCCTTAAAGCGGGCACCGTTTGAAGCTCTTTTCATTCCGTAAAAAAATCCCAGGGCCGAGGTTCCTAAGGCACCCAGGATCTTGAGTCCGAAAATGGCCCGCTCCTTGCCGTCAGGAAGTCCTTCCATCTCCGAGAGAACTTCCTCGCGAAAAAGCGAAAATGCTTCCCTCATCCGCTTAGGCATGATCTTAAAAATCTCGAAAGTATCCACCGCTGATTCCCGCACTTCCCGGGCACTGGATTTAAGATTGAAATTCTTAAGGGACTTCAGTCGGGAGAGACCGGTTTTATTGAAGTGAAGCAGGTCATTTTTTAGATCAGATACAATGAGCCTTAAGTCTTCTTTCCAAAAGTCAGAGAAAAGACTCTGGGTTTTATTCTTCAGCACATGTTTCATGGACTCGGATAGATTCATTTTTTGCCTTTCTTATGCTTGAGTATTGTATCAAAATTCCCTTAATAAAGTGAACCCTTTTGACCGTGCGCAAACCCTTGCGTATCAAAGACTTGCGGGCGCACCCCCAAGATAGATTGAGTTGTATCCGGGTACTTCTGCCACTATATTGGGCAAAATTTCTCGTCGAAGGATTTTAGCCCCATGAAACAAAAAATGAATTCCACCATCGCACTCATTGATGACGATCTCGATCTTCTGGATCTGCTCTCGAGTTTTTTTAAACAGCGAGGTTACAGCATCCACGCCTTCAGCAATGCCGAAGAGGCCCTGATCGAAATCGAAAACCAAAGAATCAACTGCGATGTGGTGATTTCGGATCTCAAGCTTCCGGCCATGTCAGGTATGGAGCTCATTAAAAGAATCCGGAGATTCAACTCCTCCCTCCCCATCATTCTCATGACCTCTGAAGGAAGCGTAGAGACAGCAGTGGAAGCCATTGAATCTGGAGCCTATGATTTTGTCTTAAAGCCTCTGCACATTCCTCAGCTCTTAATCTCTGTTCAACGAGCGCTCTTTTTGAATGAGGTTCAGCAGGAAAATACCAGTCTTAAGAGTCTCTTTCAGGAAGACATCCCGGGACTCAAAGGTGTTATCGGAAAGTCCGCAGGATTTAAAAAAGCCCTCGAACTTGCTAAAAGAGTCTCAAGCAGCCAGGCCAACATTCTCATCACCGGAGAGAGCGGATCCGGGAAAGAAGTCATCGCTAAAGCGGTCCACGAACTTGGTGATAAAAAAGACGGACCATTTATCGCCATCAACTGTTCTGCGATTCCTGAAAACCTTTTAGAGTCTGAACTCTTCGGACATGCAAAAGGTGCTTTTACAGGAGCGAATGATAAGAAAGTCGGTCTTTTTGAAGAGGCCAACAAGGGTACGCTTTTTCTCGATGAAATCGGCGACCTTTCACTTCCCCTTCAGGCTAAACTCCTCCGGGTTCTTCAGGAGAGAAAAGTAAAACGGATTGGAGAAAACTCTTATCGCGATATCACGGCACGGATCATCTGTGCGACTCATAAAGACTTGCGCAAAGAAGTGGCCGAAGGCCGTTTTCGTGAAGACTTATTTTTCCGACTTAACGTCATTCCAATCTTTATGCCTCCCCTCAAGGAGAGAAAGGAAGATATCCTTCCTCTTTCAGAGTACTTCCTTAAAAAATTCGCTCTGATGAATAATGCTTCTGTTAAGGGATTTACCAAAGAAGCTATTCAGAAACTCGAAAGCAATCCGTGGAAAGGAAACGTCCGGGAGCTTGAAAACGCTATCGAGCGCGCTGTCGTTCTCTCTACAGCAGATATTATCCGGGCCGAAGATCTTCCTTCGGGAGAAGAAAACTTCTCCATGGAGGCGCCGGTAGAAGAGGAGTCTGTCTCCGGGATAAGCTTTACAGAGGCAGAGAAGACCATGACTCTCGACGAACTGAGCAAAAAGTATATCCAGTTTGTTTTCGAGCGCAATGAAGGTGCTAAAGAGCAGACGGCTAAAGATCTTGGTATCGACCGCAAGACTCTCTACCGGAAACTAAAAGAGATGGATTTAAACTAGTGATGATTTTTAAGCCAGGAGCGAAAGGAGATGACGGCCTTTAGGCACCTCTCCTGGTTTTTCTCCTGAGCAGCACTTTCAAGTTCTCGACCGATTGACGAGAGATCCTGGAAGCCGAAAGTGAGGGCACTCCCTTTAAGCTTGTGCCCGAGCTTTTCGAGCTGTTCAAAGTTTTCATGTTCAATAAAGCGCAGGCAGTTAATGACATCATCGCCTCTTCTTGAAACATAGCGCCGAAGTAGATCTTCAGGTATTTCCATTCTTCCCTCCTTCTTGAAAACATTCTAACAAATCTGGTGCTGAAGGACACGAAACCTGATGTTATTTATCCCTTCCGGCGGGCAAGTTTCCCCATAGATATGCCAACTAAAAAGTAATCCACCGGAATCTCATCTGGACTGGCCGGCATGGGAGATGCACAGAAAAACGCGCTAACAGCGTCTGGTCAAAACTGATCGACGAACTCAAAAAAAGAAGACTCATCTTCAACCTGCACCAAAAAATCGTTAGCTCAATCGACAAATAAGATCGGGTCACGGCGTAAATGCCGTGACCTTTCTTTTTTCCCTGTTAAAATCTATCCATGAAT
>CAZPFM010000203.1:0-5450 GCA_964585845.1 uncultured Bacteriovorax sp. | reverse complement strand
CGCCATCTGGATGATCTCGAAGTCCCCGTGTTCTCCTGCACCAAAGATATCAGCATTGTATTGCCAGAACTCACGCAGACGCCCTTTCTGCATTTTTTCATAGCGCATGAGATTGGGAATCGCATACCAGCGAAGAGGCTTCGCCACTTCCCGGTGAATCTGGGCCACCATGCGGGCCACGGTGGGCGTCATCTCAGGTCGTATCGCCACGTGGCGCTCGCCCCGGTCTTTAAATGAATAGATCTGATCATTAATGAGCTCTTCCCCGGATTTAGCGAGATAGAGATCGACTTCCTCTAAGATAGGGCCATCGTAGGGCTCATAGCCGAAGGATTCTGAGACCTGTGCCATCTTGCTAAAAATAAAATTGCGTAGCCGCATCTGAGCGGGGAAGAAGTCGCGGGTACCTTTGTAGGGCTGCTTGGAGAGGGCCATGAGAAATCCTTCATGTTGATTTCTCAAGTATAGTCGAAGGGTAGCGGTAATTGAATCCCTTAAGGGGCGCTTTATTTCCCGAAAGGCTGAATGTTTCCGCAGTCTTTGCCCAGGTACTGAGCATTGTGGACCACTTGGGAGGTCTCCCCCTGGGAATTCTTGGCAACAATCGTCGTTTTGTATTTTTTGTCTGAGATAAAGTCCCAGGTCCCGGTACCTGTCGTGCCATCTTCACAGGTGAAACTCGTTTTCATCTTCTTGGAGGATTTTTTGAGAACCTTTGTTGTGCACTTAGAGTCCACTGAGTTTTTTGTCTGATCTTCCAGGGTCTTCACGGACTCTTCGGTGAAGCAGAGTTTCATCGCTCCATCCTCGCTCATGGCAATCCCGCTTTTCCCCATCATCTTTTCCATTTGAGCTCTTTGGGCCGGAGTGAGGTCTTTCATCGCCTCTTTCATTTTTGCCTGAGCTTCGGCCGCTCTCTTATCCTGAGACTTGATATCGGTTTCTATTTTCCAGAGCCCGGGTTTAGGCGCTGCGGAAGCGGTGAAAGTCAAAAATGTAAGTGTCAGGATGGTGAGTTTTTTCATGAGTTGAGCCTAGGCCCTGACCTGATGGCTGCCTAGACACAGGGGTCAAAATGGATGCATTTTAAGAATATCTTAGGTTCTTTGACGCTCATGCGATCTGCATAATAGTCCAATGAGTAATGAGAATGACAAAAAGAAAGATAAAAAAGCCCCTCCCACTCCACCGGATGTTCCTGATGAAAAGAATGCACCCGTAAAGGAGCCTGAGTCTCCTAAGAAAAAGATCATCACCAAGGATGAATAGTGGACTTCACTAGCGCATTTCTTCCACGTTAACTTTTTCGATCTCACGAGAGACGTCTTCACTAAGAGGGCTCAGGTCATCAGGGGTAACTTTGCGAATCTCCTCTGCAGCCGCATTTTTCTCTTTCTGGCTTTTCTCAATTAAGGAGAGATCAGTGTCATTACTTTGAATTTTTTTGATCTGATCCGGCTTCAGGTCTGTAAGGCGCTCGGGAATATTGATGAGACTTCCTGCGGCCTCCCCCCCATCAGTGGCGTAACGCTTAAGAAGGATCGAGCGTGCATTAATCCGCTCCAAAATCTCCCAGCCTACATCTGTGGTAAGTTCATTAAATCCTGCCGCAGGTAGGGCATCCATTTGGTCGATCCAGGGAAGAAGATAAGTGAGATATTTCTTCAATCGAAGGGCTTTTTCGCGCTTTTCACCCTTAAAAAGATCCGGGTTAAATGACTTATCAGTGATGAGTTCATCTTTTTGGTGGGACTTAAGCTCAGCGATGACGGAGCGAAATGCCCAGGTAGAAAAGGGAGTCAGTAGCTTTTCTTTTTCGGCGAAGTTTTTCTCAAGCCTCTGAATCAGAAGATTTGTGACATCGAATTGCCGAACCTTAGAGAATTTATGTTCCAGAAAGTTCTTTGTGACTTCAGATTTCATCAACAGAAAGATTTGTTCTTTGGGAAGAAAACCGAGGTTCTTGTTGAGTTCCTGGGACAATCCCACCAGGCGGATCTTCTCAACTGGTTCTTTGGATTGAAGCTTCATGGATTCAAAAAGAAGATCGAATTCAAGGGGAGTTTTATCCGTTGTGACCTTAAGATCTTTATCGAATCCGAAAGCGAAGAGTGGCAAAAGAAAAAGAAAGAAGACTTTCACTCTTTACCTTCTTTCGGACCTTTCAGACGATCCGTTGCGAGATTGGATTCCCCTTCAAGAACATAAAATTCTCCTCTAAAAGGAGCCAGGATTCTTCCATCCATATTGAGGACATGAGAAACGTAAGAGAGATCAGTTCTGACCTTCACTTTCCCGCTTTTGACCTCGATCTCGGCAACTTCAGTCTTCTTAAGACCGACCTTCTTATCCTGCGAGAGAGTCTTTATAAAATAAACCGCTTTGTCAGAGCAGGAGATATTCCCCAGGTCCTGATCAAGGGAAGAGTAGAGGGTCTCGTAGCTCAGAAGATTCGAGGCTGACGCTGTCTTCATGGTAATAATCTGACTTTTGCGGGTGATTCCATCGTAAGGGAATTCTCCCACAGCTAAATAATCCTCACCCTGACAGAGCTCCATCCTCGTCCCCATTTGGGCAGCCTTAAAGACAATTGAACTCTTAGCGGTTTTAAGATTGTACGCAATTACTCCCGCCAGACCCTTATCATTAATATCTGTGTAAACAACAGTCTCGGAATTGATCATGACGACTTCGGGGGTAAAGAAGGTCGTGGGCTTTGGAGAGAGAAGGATGGAGTACTTTTTTTCAGTCTCCAGGTTTTGAATAACAATCTCTCTTTCTTTTGGCTTGTAATAACTCATCCATTCATCAGCGAGGTGGAGCTTCGCTCTTTGACCTTTGCCAACTTCCTTAGTGGCGGTATCCCCGAACTTTGAGGAAAGGATTCGGTGCTCTTTTAAGAGATTGTATTCGGTGTGAACCAGAGGGACGACTTCAATGAGAGTCCGTATTTTATCCTTAGTGGCATGGACGATGAAATCACTGGCCTCTGAGTCGCTTAAAAAATCCTTACTCTGAAAGAAACCTACAACGGCAAGGACACCTGGGCGCTTTTTCACATAGGCGACACGTCCATCCATGCTGATATAGCGGATGGAATCCACACCGTGCTTGGTGAGAAGCTTAGGAGCTTCTGCAAAAGCAGCCTGAATAAGGAGAAGGGAGAGGAGAATCTTACTCAAGCCCATAGAGTGTCCAGAGTGAGAGAGGGTGTTGTCTTTCGTATTCTTTAACGGCCGAGTAAAGACGGCTCCAGCTTATCACGCGAGGAGCATGGAGTGAGTCCACAGCTGACCGGAAAACAAAGGCTCCTTCAGGATGAGGAATCAGACCATCAATGATGAATGGAAGGGCCGTGCATTGGTTCATGGAACTTGGTTTAAAGAAACTCGGTAAAAGTTCCTCGGCGCAGCCCACTCCATGGATGATACCTTTTGCGGACTTTTTAAAATAGAGGCGCATCGCTGAGAGACTGGAAAGAGATTTTGCTCTGATCTTAGAGTCCAGGTTCAGGACATATTGGAGACTAAAGCGCTCGTTTTGCAGATTTGTGGCAAAGTAGTCGAGCTGAACCTTATTTCTCAATTCAATAAAGTCGATGGTCCGGTCATTGAAGACAATCCGGTGGGGACAGGAAGAGATAAAGCAGCGGTCTTCTTCATAGACGATGTGGCAGCCAGACTTATAGTCGAGAAGATAGGGTGAAAACTTTTTACTCGAGACCATCTGACATTTAAGCCGCTGATCAGCACCTCGTGTGCGCTGGAGAATTTTTGCGACAACCGATGTGTAGGATTCATCGATATTTCCGTACGCACCGAAAAAAGTCTTATAACAGACGTCACGCTCGAGGATTTTATCATTGTAACAGGCCTCTAGCCCCCAGGTATTGTCGAGGTCATTGGCCTTCTCAAAGCCCAGGACTTCTCCGCTGGATATGGCCGAACAGGGCCCCTGGTAGGGCAAAATAGGTCTATTAGAAAAGTGGAGGAGAATGCGGGCAAAGTTAGTCACTCCCTGAGCGTCACTTGCCGAAGGGCAGTCCTGATAGTTGGCCCGTAAGATAGAGTGATTAAGCGCGAGGGAGAGTTGGTCACACTCAGGCTGGGGTGTTAAGCCTTTTAAATTTCCAGAGGGAAAAAGACAAAGATCCGGCTCTTTTTTAACCCGGGCTAGACAGGCCTTTAGTGGGATTCCCTGACAGATGCCTTCGGCGTAGATCTTATCGGCTCTTCCTTCAGCGATTCTGTTCCAGAATGAGACATTGAGGAATTCCTCGCAAAAGATCTTTTCGTCATCGAGATTGGTGCAAAGATTTTTAAGAAAATCTTTCTGAATCGGATCCAGTTTTGAGGCGATGATCCGGGAAAGTTGAGTTCTTTCGGCCAGAGTTTTTGGATCTCCTTCGCCACGTTCTACTTCTCTCATGTACTCCTGGAGCTGGCAGAAGTAAGGAGTTCTCGCATCTTTTACCCATCTTTTGAGGGTACTCTGGCACTGAAGCTCACCGGCAGGAGTCTCAAAATTTGTTTTCTTGATCACTTCATCGAGTTTTTTAACCTGAAATTCAGCAATCAGTTTCGGCGTCTCAGGACATTCTGAATTAACAACGACGCTTAAAAAGTCTTTCCTGAGCATGACGGCTGATTCAGGCTCACCCTTGGAGTTAGTGAAACTCACGATGACATGATTCACCTTTCCCTCAGCGGTGCGAAGAAGATCGGTGATCAAAGTATCATAGAGTCGGCATCGTGAGGTTCCTGCCACTTTCAGGTAACCAGGATCTGAATGGAGGATAAGGGAGTTTAAGAAATCCACATCCAGATCGAGGTCTCTAATATCTTTTGTGGAAGTAAGGAACTTTCCGGCAGATGTAAGTGAGTTGAGTTTTTTTCGAAAACGTTCGGAATCGACTTTGATGATCGTTTCAAATGTTTCGATCATTCCCGGATAGGCGGTGGATCCAGGAGCTTTAAGAGGGGAGTCGATCTGAGCGGAGAGGGGAAGAGAAAAGCACAGCCCCAGTAAAGAGGCTGTGCTCAGAAAATTTTTAGAGAACTGACTTCGCGAGAATGGACGCCACATCTTCAATTTGAAGGTCCTCAGTTGATTTAACCGTTCCTTTAGAGGAGTTGAAGTTAATCATACAATATGAGCACGCTGTGGCAAGTTTTGGTGCCTTTGTTTCGCCGATCTCTTCGAGGCGATTCTCAGCAAGATGCTTTCCTTCCGGAAGCTCGTACCACATATTTCCTCCACCCATTCCGCAGCAGAGGGCCTTATCCTTATTCTTTTCCATTTCCTTGATCTTCATCCCTGGAATGGCAAGAAGGATGTCCCGTGGAGCATTGTAGGCCCCGTGGTGTCGCCCGAGATAGCATGGATCATGGAAAGTAAGCTCTTCTTTGATGGCATTCAACCGCTCGTCGGCGGGATCGTGACCGCTGAGC
>CAZPFM010000202.1:0-5464 GCA_964585845.1 uncultured Bacteriovorax sp. | reverse complement strand
TTATCGTCTTTGATATGGACTCCACTCTCATCCAGGCCGAGGTTATTGACGAGATGGCGGCCGTCCACGGCATCGGGGATAAGGTCAAAGAGATCACCGAAAGGGCCATGAATGGTGAACTAAATTTCGATGATGCCTTAAGGGAGCGCGTTGCCCTCCTCAAAGGACTGGATAGAAAAAAGATGGAAGGCATCTTCAATGAGCTTGAACTCACTCCGGGTGCTGAGAAATTTATCCAGATGGTTAAAGACCTGGGATTTAAAACGGCTATCGTCTCCGGTGGCTTTAAATACTTTGCTGAAAATCTTCGTAAAAAACTCGGCATCGACTACGCTTTTGCAAATGATCTTGAATGGGACGGCGACATCCTCACGGGAAAAGTCAAAGGTCAGATCGTGAATTCTCAGCAGAAAGCGTTCATCCTGGAACTTCTCGCTCAGCAAGAGCACATCCACCTTGAACAAGTCGTGGCCGTGGGCGATGGTGCTAACGATCTTCCCATGCTCGCTAAGGCGGGACTCGGGATTGCCTTTCACGCTAAAGAAAAGGTTAAGCGGGAGGCCCGGCATCAGATGAGCCATGGGCCAATGACAACGATTCTCTACTTTCTTGGGATACCTGGGAATCATCTCGCGTGAAACTCTTTAAGTCTCTTAAGAGTGCTCTGGCAGCTAAGGATGAGGCCACTCACCTGAAGCTCACCCTTAAAGGAGATTTTCCTCAGGAGATACTCTCCCTTCATTCTCTCAGAGAACTCTACCTTGACGGTGAGTGCCAGGAGATTCCCTCTCTTAAATCACTTTCCCAACTTGAGCTCATCTCCCTCACCCTAAATCAAATTAATGCGGGCCTTGAGAGTTTGATGTCACTTCCTCGTCTGAAGAATTTAAAACTCATCGGTGTGAGGATTGAAGATTTCACCTTGCCAGAAGTCTCAGAACTCTCTCCACTTCACTCACTTACTCTTAAAGAGTGCGCCCTCAACTCTCTCCCAAAGGCCATCGGCAAACTGGGACTTCTGACGGAAATGAACCTTGCCGGAAACTCACTTTCCGAGCTTCCATCGGAATTTAAAAATCTTCATTATCTTAAAAGACTCAATCTCGACTCCAATGCCTTTGCCAACTTTCCGGAAGTGCTGAGTGGCATGAAATCCCTTAAGCATCTTTCCCTAGATGGGAATCCTTTTAGTGAGGAAGAGAAGGCCCGTATCCAGCGTTACCACCACCTGACCATTCATTAAGCTTGCCTCTATTTATCGCCAGTAACTCTCTAATTTGAAGTTCCCTTTAACAAAGGCACTGATCATTCAAATCCGTTTAAAATGGTTCTGACGTAAATCTCATCACTTGTAAGGAACTTGAGACTTTACAATTTTTTACGAATATTCCGGGGCTAAGTGTTCGATGATATATGCATGAGTCAACAGCAGATCTTAGTATTCGGTCGCTCCCATTATCAGTTTCTCGATGAGAAATTGAATAAGACTCTTCTTTTTGCCAAGTCCGAAAGCGAGTTTAATCAGATCCTCGATGACCAGAGTAAGAATCTTCTCTGTAGTATTCTTGATTTCCCCATCGTTTCCCGAAGTCTTGTGGGTTCCTCAAAGATGCTCCGGAATAAAAGGCCTATTCTTCCTACCTTCGTTCTGACGGAGGAAGATGTTCCTGAAGAATCTCAAAGTGAGCTTCGCAGGCTCTCCTTTCAGGGAGTGGTCACTAAAGAGACCTCCCTTCAAGAACTTCTTATACAAATACACAATGAGGCAGGATCTCAGTTTAAAACCATCGATGTAGACGAAGGTGACGAGGACGAAATCAACGCTGAGTCCATAAAGACTGACGAAGATTTTTTTCCTATTCTTATGAAAGACCTCGTCCTGGGAAGTCTTTCTTTTTTTGATCTCTACATTCGGATTGCACCTAAACGTTATATTAAACTTATGAATAAGGGTGAGCCCGTAGACCGGGAAGTCGTGGAAAAGTACATGGAGAAAGGAGTTGAATTCCTTTATCTTTTAAAAGTTCAGCACAGCAAGTTCCTCGTTTACTGTGATTTTCTTTCTGAGAAGATTATCGATAAAGAAACCATCTCTGCTGAAATCAAAACTGATCAGATGATGCAATACGGAGATCAGGTCTTAAAGAACTTTGAGTTTCAGGGTGTCACTGAACAGAATATCAAGTTTGCACAGAATTTTCTCTCCAGAGGTGTGAACCTCTTAAAGCGCATCCGCCCAGACAGCGCAGATAAGAAAGACATGATCATGAACGCCATGAAAAATTATGAGCACACCACGGCCATGGCCATTCTTGGGGGTATGCTCACCCAGAGCATGGGCTATACTTCCATGGAAAAGATCAACACGATCTCTCTTGCAATTCTCCTTCATGATGTTGGAAAACTCGACCTTCCGGAGCATCTTCGTGGAGAAGTGAATTACCAAGATCTCTCTGAGGAAGACCGGCAGCTATATGAAACTCACCCTCGTCTTGGACACGACAAGATCGATAGCCTTGAAGGTATTAGCGAAACAGTTAAGCAGGCAATCCTTCAGCATCACGAGCGAAGAGACCGCACAGGTTTCCCGGATAAAATTTCAGGTAACTCGATTAACTTTGTGGCCGAGATCATTGGAATCTGCGACACCTACCTGGATTACCTCGCCTACAACACAGGCGGGCACGATGAATTCATCGATCATCTTGATAACGAGTTGAAACTTAAATTTTCTCCTCAGCTGATTGAGAAATTTAAGACGATTTTCCAGAAATAGTTAAAACAATCGGTAGGACTGGCCTTGCTCAAGAACGGGAAAGACTTCCTCGGAAAGCCCTTTTCCTTTTCTCGCTTTCTCCAGATCAGCCACCGGCTCCTTGAAGCCCTCATCTGTGAGCTGAAAGGTTCCAAAATGCATTGGCAGAGACACTTTCGCCCCGAGATCAAGATGGGCCTGGATGGCTTCCTCCGGGTTCATGTGCATATCTCTCATGAACCAGCGGGGTTCGTAAGCACCAATAGGGAGCAGGGCCACATCGGGAGGGCCGAGCTTGAGCTTTGTTTCGGTGTAATGATTCCCGTAGCCCGAGTCCCCTCCGAAGTAGATGGAGGCTTGAGGTGACTTAATAAAGTATCCACCCCAGAGAGTTTCCCGCTTATCCCAGAGATGTCGGTTCGACCAGTGTTGAACCCGTGTAAGTGTGATCACCGTTTCCTGAACTTTATGATCCTGCCACCAGTCGAGTTCTTTGACGTTCTGAACTCCCCAGCCCTTGAGCCTCTTTTCTTCACCCAATGGAACTAGAAACAGTGGATGAAATTTATCTTCGAGGCGCAAGATGCTTTCTTCATCCAAATGGTCATAGTGGCAGTGGGAAATGAGAACCACCTGAATGGGTGGAAGATTTTCGAATTCAATTCCAGGGCGTCGAACCCGCTTAGGCCCTGCGAACTTCACCGGGCTTACCCGTTCAGAAAAAACAGGATCCGTCAGGATCGTGAGACCTGGAAGAGTGATGAGATAGGTCGCGTGATTGATGAAGGTAAGGATACTCTTATCCCGCGGATCTAAGACAGGGGCAGGGAAGTTTTTATTCTCTACGGTTTCAGGCCATTTTTCTGGACTCGAAGTGAGCTTCCATTTCAGGACTTCGAAGAAGCTTTTGTCGTCGGCCTCTTCCAGGTTAAAAAACTTATCGCCATCGTAGTGATCACTTTTTGGATAGTCGCTTGCCATGGAACATCCTGAGATAAGTAATAATGTTAGGAAGAAAAACTTCATCTGATCATTCTACGGAATAAATGCTCAGAACACATGCCGCAAAGAAAAAGGGCCCATCCCGGGCCCTTGTCTTAGTGAAGCTCTTCTTTCTCTGCCCCTACTTCATGAATCTGCATCTCATTTCCATCCCAGCTCATGAGGAGTTCTCCACTGGAGAGATCCCCCTGAAGAATCTTCTTGGAGAGAGGTCTTGTCACAAGCTTCTGAAAGACTCCATTAAGAGGTCTTGCACCATACTGGTGGTCGAATCCTTGTTCTTCCAGAGTTTCGTAAGCTTTCTTATCGAAACGAACTGTGACTTTCTTAGACTTGAGCCGCTCGTTCAGAAGACGAAGTTGCTTATCCACGAGTTGATGCATAATTCGCTTATCAAGAGAATGAAAATTTAGAACAGCATCGATTCTTCCTAAGACCTCAGGCTTGAAGTCTGCTTTGGGATCCTTGGAGTTGGAGGTCATCATGATGATGGTGTTCTTGAAATTCACCATTCGACCCTTGTTATCCGTGAGTCGACCATCGTCAAGGATCTGGAGAAGAATGTCGGAGAAGTCCGGGTGAGCTTTTTCAATCTCATCAAAGAGAACCACAGAATAAGGTTTCCGCCGAATGGCTTCCGTTAAGACTCCACCTTCCTCATAGCCTACGTACCCCGCAGGAGCACCGATAAGTTTGGCCACAGAGTGCTTTTCAGAGAACTCAGAGAGATCAAAACGAACAATATTCTCTTCGTTATCGAAGAGGTACTGAGTCAGGGCTTTAGCGGTCTCTGTCTTCCCGACTCCGGTTGGACCCAGGAGCAGGAAGGATCCTAGAGGTCTTGATTCATCGGAAAGACCTGCGTAGCTTGCAAGAAGTGTTTCAGAAACTTCATGGAGGGCCTCTTCCTGACCGAAGACTCGCTTATTTAAAAAAGCCTCGAGGTTCAGGATCGAATCCTGTTTGGACTTCAGGATTTTTTCCAAAGGGATTCCGGTTTGACGGGAGATCACCTGGGCGATGTGCTTTTTGGCGAGGATCCATTCGTTGTTAAGAGAAGCGAGCTCCTTTTCCGTCTCAGGAATGGCCTGGTACTTGATCTTGGAAGCCTCTTCGTAGTTTCCATTTCTCTGGGCCGCTTCGAGTTCGAAATTGAGGCGATCGAGCCGGGACTTGATTTCAGAGACTTTCTTAAGCGAAGAGACCTCTTTTTCCCAGCTGGCCCTGCCTTCATCAAACTTTGCCTGAAGCTCTTTAATTTCCTTCTTTAGTTCCTCATTGTCCTTTTCCATCTGAGCGTAGATTTTCTTAGTGCGAAGCTCTCCTTCCAGTTCCACGAGGTTTGCAGGCATCGCCTCCGCGGAGAGCTTCAGGGCAGATGAGGCTTCGTCGAGAAGGTCAATTGCCTTGTCCGGTAAATTCTTATCGGTAATGTATTGGTCACTCAAAAAAACCGCATTGTAGATTGCATCATCTGAAATTTTAATACCATGGTGGGCCTCCATCTTGCCCTTAAGTCCCATGAGGATCTCCACCGAGTCCTCCCGGCTTGGCTCATTAACGGGCACAGATCGGAAGCGTCGTTCAAGGGCCGGGTCATTTAAGATGTACTTCTGGTACTCATCCTGAGTGGTGGCCCCGATACAGTGGAGTTCACCTCGTGCGAGGGCGGGCTTTAAAAGATTGGCCGCATCCATCGCCCCGTCA
>CAZPFM010000201.1:3814-5482 GCA_964585845.1 uncultured Bacteriovorax sp. | reverse complement strand
TTTCCTACTACGATTATTACCAGCCCGAGGCCTATGTGCCGGGCTCCGACACCTATATTGAAAAAGACTCGGCCATTAATGACGAGATTGAAAAACTCCGTCACTCGGCGACCCGTTCACTTCTTTCACGGGATGATGTGATCGTCGTGGCCTCCGTTTCCTGTATCTACGGGATCGGGGCCCCGGAAGAGTATTTCAATCAAAGGATACTTCTTCTCTCTCAGGATAAAATGGACCGGGATGAGCTCCTGCGAAACCTGGTGGACATTCAGTACCAGCGTAATGACATGGACTTTCACCGGGGGACTTTCCGGGTGAGAGGAGATGTGGTCGAGGTCTTTCCGGCCTACGAAGAGTCCCAGGTTGTGCGAATTGAGTTTTTCGATGACATCATCGACAGCATCTCTCTCGTTGATCCCCTCCGGGGAAAGGTCCTGCAGACCTTAAGTAAGATCGACATCTATCCTAAGAGTCACTATGTGGTGGGTAAGGATAAGATGAAGGATGCTATCGGCAATATTAAAATCGAACTTCGGGAAAGACTCCAGGAACTTGAGCAGCACAAAAAACTCGTTGAAGCCCAAAGGCTTCAGCAGAGAACCCTTCTTGATCTTGAGATGATGGAGGAGATGGGATTTTGTCCGGGAATCGAGAACTACTCCCGGCATCTCTCAGGCGCCAAGCCAGGGGACCCGCCACCGACTCTCATTGATTACTTTAAAAAAGATTTCCTTCTCATGGTGGATGAGTCCCACGTGACGATTCCTCAGGTGGGAGGCATGTTCAAAGGAGACCGAGCCCGGAAACAGAATCTTGTGGATTATGGTTTTCGTCTTCCCTCCGCCCTGGATAATAGACCCTTAAACTTCCCTGAGTTTGAAACAAAACTCGATCAGACTCTTTACGTTTCAGCCACTCCTGCTCATTACGAGCTTGAGCGCAGCGGAGGAGAATATGTGGAGCAGATCATCCGCCCTACCGGACTCCTGGATCCAGTGATCGAGTTCCGGGATGCTAAGAATCAGGTGGATGACATGCTGATTGAGGCAAAGAAGGTCATCGCCCAGGGCTACCGGGTTCTTATCACCACTCTCACTAAGCGCCTGGCAGAAGAACTCACCACTTTTTACAAGGGTGTGGGGATGCGAATCAAATACCTCCACTCAGATATCGATACCCTCGAGCGCATGGAAATCCTGCGGGATCTTCGTCTCGGGGAATTCGACATCCTGGTGGGAATCAACCTCTTAAGAGAAGGTCTCGACATTCCTGAAGTGGCCCTGGTGGGGATTCTCGATGCGGATAAGGAAGGATTCCTCCGTTCCACCCGCTCACTTATTCAAACCATCGGAAGGGCGGCCCGGAACTCAGAAGGGCGAGTACTTCTGTATGGCTTCCACAAGACCCCCAGTATCCTCGAAGCGATGGCCACCACGGAAGAGCGTCGGCAGAAGCAGATCGCCTACAACGAAAAGCATGGCCTCACACCGACCACCGTCATGAAGAGTGTCTCCGGAGGGGTGATTGAGGTTCTTCGGGGAGCGAAAAAGTCAGACAAGAAGTCCCGTTCTAAGGAAATTCGCGAGGTGAAGCTTTCTCCTGAAGCAATTGATGCTAAAATAAACGAATTAAAACAGCTCATGAAAGAGTCCGCTTCGGCCCTGCAGT
>CAZPFM010000201.1:0-3804 GCA_964585845.1 uncultured Bacteriovorax sp. | reverse complement strand
GCCGCGAGACTCCGGGATGAGATTAAGAAACTCTCTGACTTAAGGTTCATGCTATGAGGCTTTTTGTTCTTTGGATCTGCCTGATCTTCTCGACCCTTGCTTTCGGCAAGGGAGCGGACTCCTTTATCATTCAGATCCAGGACCGGAGCATGAAGGTGACTTCTCCGACTAAGAAGAACAATGTCCTAACAGTTTTAATCGAGAATAGGTCTCTATCTGATCAGGTCGGAAAATTTATGATCAAGGGAAAGAATCTTAAATTTGTTTCTATCCCTTCCGGTAAAAACGAAACCACGGAGATTCAGAATAAAGAGGGAGCGACGGTGTACTTTGTTCCTCTAAGTCCTGCCTTCCAGGAAGTCGAACTTGTCTTCGGTAAAAAGGCCTATGAAATCCCATCAAAAAAGTAATGTTGAAAAAGTTATCCTCGTGATCTCTGACCTGCATCTTGGTGCGGGGAAGATGGTGCGTGGGAAGAAGAACTTTCTTGAGGACTTTCATTACGATGATGAATTGGTGGAATTTTTAAACTACTACTCTTCAGGAGATTACGAAAGCCTGGAAGTAGAACTCATCATCAACGGGGACTTTCTGGATTTTCTCGCCGTTCCCTATGTGGAGTACTACGACGATGAATACTGGTCTGAGAAAGCCGCTCTCGATAAGCTCAAAATGATTCTTGATGCTCATCAGGAAGTCATGGGCGCGCTTAAAAACTTCCTCTCTAAAGAAGGAAAGTCCGTGGTCTACATCATCGGAAACCATGATGCAGAGTTTGTCTTTGACTCCTTAAAAGAAGAGTTCCTTTCCCAGTTCGGTGAATATTCTTCCAAAGTCATTCTCTCCAATGCCATTTCCACTCACGTTCCCACCCTCGGAGTCTCGATTCAGCACGGTCATCAATATGAACGTGCCCATGATTTTGACCAGGAGAACGCGGTGGTTGAGACTCTCAATGGGGAGCGATACTTCATCCCACCATGGGGATCTTACTACGTAACGAATGTTATCAATAAGTACAAGCATGAGCGCCACTTCATCAATGCGGTACGACCCATTAAGCACTTTATGATTCATGGTCTTCTGTTTGATACTTTCTTCACTTTGCGTTTCATCCTCTCAAACTTCTACTACTTCATGATGGTTCGCTTCTGGCACTTTTACATGGCCAAGCGGAGTCTTCGGGAAGTGATCCGGGATCTTCTCCGGGAGCTTGAACTCTTTCAGGATTATGAGTCTCTTACCCGGCAATACTTTGAAACTCATCCCGAGAGCCGGGTCCTCATTGTAGGGCATACTCACAGTCCGAATTTTCGGATGTTCAATGATGGAACAGTCTTCATCAACACCGGAACCTGGACCCGGATGGTAAACCTCGATCTTGGACAATGGAATCTGGGGAATGCCCTTACTTACGCAAAGATCATCGTGAAGAATAAGAACTACGAGATTGAAAACTTCGATGAAAATGTTGAAGTGGATCTTAAGTACTGGATGGGAGTGAACGTTCTACCGTATTCTGAGTATCAGTGAAGAATCTCGTTCATCTTGTCCATGAGACGAGTAGAGGAGAAAGGAAAACTCATGAAGTGCTTCACTCCTAACTGCGCTGACCAAATCGTGAGATCATCATTGTCCTTGGGCGCAATTATAATGAATTCTTTTCTCTCATAGAGATTATCTACGATGCTTCTATTCATGAGTGTGTGATGAAGAAGCGTAAAAGATTTTTCCTTCTGCACATTGAGAAATTCCTCTACTTGCGAAGAGGTTTCGGCCTCAAAAATATGAAAGAAGCCATTTTTCTCAAGCTGTGATCTCAAAAAAGAGCGAAAATCTTCATTCTCAGAGGCCACAAGGATGGGGAGGGAGTTGATCATTACCCAATTGTAGCAATCGGAGAATGACTTGAAAATGAGCTAAGCTCATGGAAAATCAGAATTGTCCCACAGATCCAGTCGGCTATAAATTCCTAATTTCATTGAAAAAAAATCTTAAAGTTGCGCTTTGTTGCTCCGAATAGGGTGTTGTCTGACATTGAACCCGTTAGACATAAAACAACGCTTAAGCACGGAAGCTTATCAAGTCTCTCAAGGTTGGGAACTGATCATCACGGATAGGATGAGGATTTAAACCAAGGAGGATTTCATGGGTTTTCGTATTAACACAAACGTTGCTTCTATTGCTGCTCAAAGATCACTGAGCGTAAACAACAGAGAAGCAGAATCAGTTCTCAACAAGCTCTCTTCAGGAACACGAATCACCAAAGCATCTGACGATGCTGCCGGTCTCGCGATCTCCGAGAAGTTGAAGTCAAACATCCGATCTTTAAAACAAGCTGACAGAAACGCCAACGACGGTATCTCGATGATCCAGACCGCTGAAGGTGGATTGAACGAAGTTTCTTCAATCCTCACTCGAATGAGAGAACTTGCGGTCCAGACTTCTTCTGATACGATCGGCGATACAGAACGTGCCATGACGAACATGGAATACCAAAACCTCAAGCTCGAGCTTGATCGTATCTCCCAGGTGACTGAGTTCAACGGGAAGAAACTCCTTAACGGAGAAGGCGAAAAGTACGACTTCCAGGTTGGTATCAATAACAATGAATTCCAGGATCGTATCTCTTACGACGCCGGGATGGTAAACTCCGGAATCAGTAGCCTTGGCGTTGATGAACTCGACGTTTCAACAAAGACTGGCTCCCAGGAATCCCTTGCTTCCCTCGACGCCGCTATTGAGAAAGTTTCCGGTAACCGAGCTTACCTCGGTGCGATCCAGAACCGACTCGTATCGACATCGAATAACTTGCAGATCAATACAGAGAACCTCTCTGCTGCGAACTCTCGAATCCGCGATGTTGACTACGCTGAAGCCACTGCAATGAAAGCGAAAAACGACATTCTAAGTGCTGCTGGTACTTCGGTTCTTGCTCAGGCGAACATGAGCGGTCAGAACGCTCTCAAGCTCATCGGCTAATACGTCTTTTAGTAATTTTTCAGAATCCTTGGTTAGGGACCCCGAAAGGGGTCCCTTTTTTTAAGTAATTGATTCTCTTATCCGAAAAATAACTATGATATATTTTATTTCAATCATAGCGATTATTTCCAGTTTCTCAATTTTTGCAGAAGAAAATGCTTGTACTGATATCCAGCCTTTTGAAGATGCTCTTTCGACGATAATTCAGCTTGGAACTACTGCTCAGGATCGAGAATACTGTGCAGCCTTTAGTCGCTGCCGAAAAGAATTCGATCGGATATCCGGAGAATTACCCCTTTCCACGGATCCTCAAGATTTTAAAGACAAAGGACTAAGTGCGGCCCAACTCGCTTTTAAGATTGATCTCCACGAAAGAATGAATGCTGATAGGGAATACAGTAGCTCCGAGGAACGCTGCCTGAACGATCTCAAGGTTCTTAATAATCTATGTTCCGAGGTGAGAACTCGTGATGTACATGTTATCAAATTTTATACAGATAGCGGATACACCTACATGAATCCTCCAAATTGGAGTTCGAAGCATCCGGAATGCAAGGCTTTCGGAGACTACCTTGATGAAGCGTTGTCAAATTTCCCCTCTCAGGAACGGTGGGTTACCAGGGGGACTAATCTTCCAGTCAAGATACGTGATGAACACAAGGTAGGAAAGATCGTTCAATATCCAGCTTTCACGTCTGCTTCTGTGGACGATGGTTGGCAGGGTGAGGATGAGTTTCTTATCTACTCTCGATCGGGAGTCAACTTCGACATTCTACATAGTAATTATGGAGAGGATGGTGAAATACTATTTAAACGTGGAAG
>CAZPFM010000200.1:4138-5486 GCA_964585845.1 uncultured Bacteriovorax sp. | reverse complement strand
TTCAATGACTCCGAAGCTGTCCCGCTCTTTCCGAGATTCTTTTATCATTTATTGAACCTGCATTTTACAGTTATGAGTCTTTCCGTTTTTTACGACTTCAACTTTTGGCACGTTTGATTCCACCATGCCCGGATTGGTGAATTTAACGGTCTCGTTTTTGGCTTCCTCTTTAAGGGATTCAAAAACCATTTCTCTTTTTGCATTTGAAGTGAAAGCTTCCTTGGATTTTGCAACGAGTTTTTGGTCTTTTCCGTCATAGAGAGCGCGGACGTATTTTTCTCCTTCTTTACCTAGGATCTGAACTTTCTCCGGGCAGTCCTTTCCACTCTCCGCAATGACCTGCCAGCCTTCGATAGTAGCAAAGGATGGGGCCGAAAGAATGAAGAGGGATGAAATGATAAGGGTACGCATGGGATCTCCTTTGAAGATGAGATTAAAACCTGCGTGAGAATACACGGATTCACGGGAGTGCGTCACGAGTTGCTGAGTCGCTCCCACCTAAATTTGATCTGAAGTTTAGCTAGCTAAGTTTTGAGAGTGCATCTTTAATCCGGCGCACGGCCTCTGAAATTTTTTCTTCTGAGGTGGCGTAGGAAAGACGAAGATAGTTCGGAGCACCGAAAGCTCCTCCTGGTGTCAGGGCCACATGTCCTTCTGCAAGAAGATACATACAAAGATCTTTGGCATCTTTAATGACCTGACCATTGAAGCTCTTTCCAAAATAGGCCGAGACTTCCGGGAATAAATAGAAGGCTCCCCCTGGATCATTGGAGATAACATCCGGGATGCTTCCCATGAGATCGATGAGAAGATTTCTTCTCTTTTGGAAAGCCTCCCTCATATGGGAGACAACTTCCGGATCTGAATTAATGGCCTCTACGGCCGCTCTTTGAGTGATGGAGTTGGTCCCGGAAGTAAACTGTCCCTGGATTTTCGTGCAGGCCTGAGCAATGGCCAGAGGAGCACCGATGTAACCGAGGCGCCAGCCCGTCATGGCAAAGCCTTTTGAGAGACCATTGACTGTGACCGTTCGATCCTGAAGCTCAGGGATTGAACCGATGGAAAACATCTTTCCCTTAAAAGTGATGTACTCGTAGATCTCATCGGAGATGATGAGGACCTGAGGATGTTTTTTAAACACTTCACTGAGAGAACGAAGCTCAGCCTCAGAGTACATGGAGCCAGTAGGATTGGAAGGATTTGAGAAAAGAAAAGCTTTCGTCTTCGCCGTGATCGCCTTATCCAATTCCTGAGGAGTGATTTTAAACTCTGTCTCATGGGTCGTGGAAATGACCACAGGTTTTCCATCACAGAGCTGGATCATCTCAATATAACTCACCCAATAAGG
>CAZPFM010000200.1:0-4128 GCA_964585845.1 uncultured Bacteriovorax sp. | reverse complement strand
ATCACTTCATCGCCAGGATTCACTGTGGCCATCAAGACATTGATGATGGACTGCTTAGCACCTGTCGAGACAACGATCTGATTGGGTTTATACTCAAGATTATTATCGCGCTTAAATTTCTTAGCAATAGCTTCCTGAAGAGGCTTAATCCCAGGAACGGGAGTGTAAAAGGAATGATTCTCATCGATGGCTTTTTTCGCTGCATCCTTCACAAAGTCCGGAGTGAAAAAATCTGGTTCACCCAGAGACATGTTGATGACGTCCACACCCTGCTCTTTGAGTTCGTTTGAGCGACGGGACATGGCGAGGGTTTCAGATTCGGCGAGGTTTTCGACTCTAGCGGATAAAAAGCTCATAGGGATTCCTGGAGGAGAAAATTTCTCCTCCAAGTTTAGCAATGATTCTATTTGAAGTCGACTTGAACTGGACAGTGATCAGAAACAGACTCAAAACTTTTCCCAAGTTCCCCTGGAAGAGAGCGCTGACAGCTTAAAGCAGCACAGTGGGCCCCAACTCGGATTTTTGAAATAGTTTTATAAAGGTCTGCTCCTACGACGATGTGATCCAGGATAGAGGGCTCGTATTCCGGGCGCTGATCCCCTGGCCAGTAGTTGGAACACTGAATACTCTCAGCGACGGTACGAAAATTAGCCTCACTTAAGAAATCTTCAAACTTATGGAAATCTTCATTCCGGATATTGTATCCAGTCGTGTTGAAGTCACCGAGCATGATGAGTTCAGAAGATTTAATCCTCTGAGCAAGCCGGGTGAGTTTCTTATACTGTTCCCAACGAACCCGAAAGGCCCTTGAGTCTCCACCTGCTTTAAGGTGGATGATTCCAAACGTGAACAACTTTCGAGTCTTCTTCTCTTTTAAAGTAACGAGAAAAACCGGGCGGAGAGATCCACATCCGGAATCACTACCGCTAAAACTCATATCTTCTTCTTGAGAGATGTATTCGAAAGCAGATTTATCGTAGGCGAGGGCCAGGTGCTGTTCACCGCGGCCACCACAGCTACTCTTAGTCAGGGCGTAGCCTGGAAGAGTCTCTTTAATAACCTTATCGAAAGCTGCGACATTGACGATTTCTTCGAAGGCCATGACCTCTGATTTAACAGAAAGGACGATCTTTCGAAGCTCTGCGATATTCGTAGGACCTGCCTCGAAATCACGGTCAAAATTCCTGATGTTGTAAGTGCTCAGGGACCACTTAGCAAATGACGGGGAGCTAACAAGGAGAACCAAAATCCATAGAAACTTCATATTCACATCCATGTTGAATAGTTGTCCCTAAGATTGAAGGATGCTTGACTCTGATTGGCAACTCTATTTAAAAGTCTTAACCATCAGCTGACAGAGGATAAGAGATTCTGGCATTCCGCTTTCAGCATATTAATAACTTCACGCGCCTCATCCTGGGTCACTCTGGCCCCGTCGAACTCCTGCATTTGAAGCCAGGGAGGGTTTTTGAACTGGGGATCCGATTCATAACGCGGGAAGAAATGCCAGTGGATATGGTCCACCACATTTCCGAGAGAACTGAGGTTCATTTTCTTGGGTTGAAAGACATTCTGGATCGCCTGATGGGCCAGCATCATTTCCTCAAAGAGTTTCTGGCGACGTAGAACCGGCATATCCGTCATTTCTCGGAAGTGGGTCTTGGAAAGAAGAACACAATAACCTTTATAGTATTGATGCTCTCCCAGGAGAAGATAGCTCTCTTCAAACTCATGAATGAGAAAGGGGTACTCATTTTTTCTGATTCGTTCAACTCGGTCACATAAAAGACAATTCATAGGGCCTCTAGTTTAAGTTTTTCCGGTGGATCCAGCCAGTGAGACTGCGACGCTCGCGCTTACCGGGGAGTACTTCGTGGGGAAAATCCTGGGAGAGAAAGACCACAAGACTTCCTCCACTAGGAGGAAATTTGGCAATCTCATTCATCTCATTATCATAAAATCCAAGCTCTCCCCCATCCCCCGGAATCCAGTTCGGATTAAGATAGAGGATAAAGGAAACAACCCGGCTGGAGTCTTTTTGAAAGCAATCTCTATGGGTTTTGTAAAAAGTCCCAGGAGGATAAAGCGAAAGATGGGTCTCATATTCCCGCAGTCCCAGATAGAGAGATCTATTCAGACTCTCCTTTAAGGCTTCAAGAAAATCGAAGACCTCTTTTAGCTCTTCAGGTGGGGAGAGAGGATCAAGCCAGAGGGTAGAGTCACTGCGGATAGAGATGTCTCGTTTCCGCTCCTGTTTCTGTCCCACCTTGGCTTCAGAGAAATTGCCCCGATGAGAATCAAAGAAATCATTGATTTTCTTCACCTGCGAAGGCGTAAAAAGATGGGGACGATAGGACCACCCCTGACTCGATGTTTCATGAACGATCTGATCAATCACTTCATTTTGCTGAGGCAAACTCATCCCCCTATTGTAGGAAGAAGCCTCAAAAGAGAGAATAGAAAATATAGATAAAGGGGCCCTCATGAAAACTATTCTTCTCCTCGCTGGATTACTCTCATTTTCATTTTCAACTTTCGCCGAAGTCGATCTTGAGACTTACGGGGTGCTTCAGGAATATGATTACGCCTGCCGGAATGTTCAGGTACACATCGACCGCATCGAACGCAACAAGGCTATCGAAGGTCACGTTACTGGTCTTCCGGAAGAAGCTCACAAACTTTTTAAGGTTGTCTTCTACGTGAAAACCAATCGCTGGTACATTCATCCTTATGAGCACAACACTGATCAGAACGGTGACGGCATGAGTTTTTCTTATCTCGCTAGTGACGGGACTTTTTCTATTAAGTCCGTGCGACGGGAAGTTCCTTCAAGATATCTAGCGGCCGTGCTCTTTCCAAGACAGCACAGGATCATTAACAGTGCCAGACGTCTTCACCCTCTTTGGGGAATCTTCGGCGGTTTAACTAAGCACGCCTGTAACTACACTGTCATAAAAGGTAATGGAGATTTCTTTCTCTAGATAAACGGGGGCCCTTAGAGGGCCCTTATTTTTTTCTTCAAGATCACGGCCAGCATCCCCGCCACCAGGGCCAGCGATACCGCCAGACCAATCCAAAAGCCTTCAGCTTCATAACCCCGGTAGAATCCGAGATAATACCCAAGAGGAATTCCGATGATCCAGTAGCCGACAAAGATCGCTATGGAGGGAGCTCGCGTAATAGAGAGTCCACGAAGGATCCCCGCGATGATCACCTGGGCTCCGTCAAAGAGCTGGAAACAGCAGACAAGAAAGATGAGCCGCGCGCCCCAGAGAAGAACGGCTTCATCTGTAGAAAAAAGAGAAAGAATAGGTTTAGGAAAGAGGTAAAAAGTGAGGGCCATGGTGAAGGTATAGGTGAGAGCGGCCTTAAGACTCACATCCGCGAAGATCCGCACTTTCTGCGGATCGTTTTCTCCATAGCTATGTCCTACCTTCACTGAAGTGGCCGCTGCAATAGAGAGCGGCACCATGAAAGCAAGAGAAGCAATATTTAAGACGATATTATTGGCGGCGGTTTGAACCTCTTCAAATTTTCCCACGAAAAGAGTGACCGAACAGAAGGCCATCACTTCAAAAAAGATACTGATACTGATGGGAAAACCGAGAACCAGGGCTTCTTTAAAAAAATCTTTTTTAATGACTCGTCCCCGTCCCAAATAGTGGATGGCAACGAAGAATAGACTCACGGCCATGAAGGTGCGGATGGAAAGGGAAGCCCAGGCGAGACCCGCTTCATTGAGTTTCGGAAATCCAAAAGCACCATTCACAAGACCGTGATTTAAGCCCACGTTTATGGCCGCAGCAATAAGAGCAATCACATTGGCGGCGATCGTTTTTTCCTGGGCCTGAAAGAATTCTTTGACGGCTTGGTAAAGACTAATTCCTAAGATGGAGAAAGCAGTGATGATGAGATACTCGCGGATAAGAACCGTGAGATTTTCTGAGTAATTAAAAAGAGGAAGAAGGTAGATCGAAAGAAGTGTCAGGATGGAACCAAGAAGCCCCACCACTGCGCCATAGATCAGAACAGAAAAAAAATAGGGAGAGATGTCTTCGCCCCGTCCTCGTTTTTGCGCGAGAATCGGAGAGACTGAAAATAATAAGCCTAGGGCCAGCATCATGATGG
>CAZPFM010000199.1:0-5502 GCA_964585845.1 uncultured Bacteriovorax sp. | reverse complement strand
ATTTGTTCTGAAGACGCGCTGGCGAACTGAGCAAGAATTGCACCTAATAACAAGAATTTAAGCATGTAACCCCTTATACTCTCTCATTCTTGAGAGAATTAGATGGGTTTATGCCAAAATGGGATTTGTTTGAAAACTGAAAAAAACTTGCCGCAAACAAAAAGGGGCCCTTAGAGGCCCCTTTATTGAGAAATTCTTTAAATTTGAATTACGCTGGTCGCTTCTGCCACATATTACAGTAAGAACCGGTCTTCACGTAAGCGGCTTCGGCCTTGAGGTTCTTCTTAACAGCATTTTTCATAGCTGGAAGGACACACTCACCGGCATTCGGACCAGCTTCTTTATTAGCTTCGAAATATTTGCAGTTACCGCAGATCTTCTTCGGCTTGAACTTCGAATCAGTCTGGAAACCAAGAAACTTTGGACCTGGCTGAGGAAATGCTCCACCAGCTGCAAGAGCCTCAGTGAAAATTCCAGAGGCCTTTCCAACGACAGTTGAAACGGCTGCGAAGAAGAGTGAGCTTTTGAGAAATTCGCGTCTTTTCATGATTAACCTTTTGTTAGTGATTCACTTTATTTATCGATTCAATCTAAGAGAATATTAGCACAATTTCCAGTGAATTTGAGAGTGAAAAGCACATGTCGAGTTGTGTTTTACACATCAAACACAAGTTGGGTTTGCCTATGAATTTTCATAGACACAGGCACCCGGAGAACCTAAACTTTAACTTATGAAATCACACACAAAATCCTTTCAGTTTATTGATCTCTTTAGCGGTTGTGGAGGTCTCTCCCACGGTCTTGAAATGGCAGGCCATCGTTGCCTCTTGGGAGTGGATGCAGATGAAGCAGCACTGCAGAGCTTTGCTGCTAATCATAAGCACGCAGCGGTCTATCACGGAGACATTAAAAAGCTCTCCTCCGCAAAACTCACCTCACTTCTCAAAGGAAAGAAAATCGATATGGTCGTCGGTGGACCACCATGCCAGGGATTTTCAACCGTCGGCAAGGGTGAAGTAGGGGATGAGAGAAACCAACTCTTCAGACAGTTCGTGCGCATCGTTCAGCTCACAAAACCAAAAGTCATTCTTTTCGAAAATGTTACGGGTTTAGTGGCAAAAAAGAATGAGCACATTCTTAAACAGATTTTTCGTTACTTCGAAAAGCTTGGCTACAACATGGACGCCCGGGTTCTCTCCGCTGAGGAATTTGGCGTGCCTTCTAAGCGTCGCCGAACCATCATCATGGGCGTTAAGGGTGGAGAGTGTCTTTTCCCTGAGGTGAGCCATGGTATTCGTGCCCAATCAAAGATCACAACGGTCAAAGAAGCCTTCAAGTCCCTTAAGGCCCCAAATGGTAAGATCTATAATCATGACATCCCTAAGGCAAAGCTAGCGAGCCGCGAGGATACTGAGCGGCTCAAGCGAATTCCTGCCGGTCGCGGAATCCGCTATGAAGCTGATGAAAAAGAATTTCTTCCAACGTCTCTTCGCTATGGAGTTGACTGGAAGACTCTTAGGGAAAACCGTTTCCGCCAGACAAGGCTTCAGAGACTTCCACTCTCTGCTCCTGCGCCGACGATTCTAACTTCCCGGACAAGTTATTATCATCCCGTAGAACCCCGCTATCTCACGCCAAGGGAAGCAGCTGCTTGCCAGAGCTTTCCGAATGATTTTATTTTTCATGGTTCTCAAACTGCGATCTTTCGTCAGATCGGTAATGCTGTTCCACCGCTTCTGGCCCGGGCCCTGGGTGAGTCTGTGAAAAAAATCAATTTCAAGAAAACTGTTTCAAAGAAAAAAAAGCAAGAAGTCTTCATTGGTAAAAATGCCTTTCACTATCACGAGCCAACGTTTCTTTAAGGAGAAATCATGGAGACTCTGAAGCAGATCTTTAGCTACCGCATGCTCATAATGTTTTTGATGGGCTATAGTGCGGGGTTACCCCTGCTTCTTATTGGATCTACCCTTCAGGCCTGGCTCACTGACTCTCAGGTGGATCTCACCACGATTGGATTTGTCTCCCTCATTGGTCTTCCTTATACAGTGAAGTTTCTTTGGTCTCCTCTTTTGGATCGCTATCACCTTCCTTTTTTTGGAAGAAGAAAAGGGTGGATGGTGCTTTTCCAGGCCCTGCTGGTTGTGACGATTTTTTCTCTTTCTCTAGTGAATCCAAAAGATGATCTCTGGTTAGTCGGAGCGATTGCCTTTGGGATTGCTTTTTTCTCAGCTTCCCAAGACATCATGATCGATGCCTACCGGCGGGAGATTCTCCCGGATGAGGAACTGGGTCTCGGTAACTCTCTTTATGTGTCGGGTTACCGAATCGGGATGATCGTAGCAGGGGCCTTTGCCCTCTATCTGGCCGATCAGATTAAGTGGACACAAGTCTATCAGGTGATGGCCCTCTTCGCTTTGCCGACAATTCTATTTACTATCATTGCTCCTAAAGAAGGATCTTACGTCGCTCCGGCCGATATGAAGGAAGCCATCGTAGGGCCACTCAAAGAATTCTTCTCACGCAAAGGTGCCCTTATCTTTCTTCTCTTTATCCTTCTTTATAAGGTGGGAGATCAGATGGCGGCGAATATGACCACTCCTTTTATTCTTCAAACTGGCTATACCAAGACAGATATCGCTACCGTCGCTAAGACCTTTGGGATGATTGCCACGATTGTGGGGGGTCTCATTGGGGGAGTCATGCTCCTCCGGATGAATCTTAAAATCTCGCTTATTTTCTTCGGAGTTCTTCAGGCCGCTTCAACTCTTGGGTTCGCACTGCTGGTTCATTTGCCAGTTTCTTTCTTGTCTCTTGCCAGTGTCATTGCCTTTGAGAACCTCGCGGCAGGGATGGGAATGGCGGCTTACGGCGCCTATATGCTCTCCCTTACCAATAAGAAGTTCACGGCAACTCAATACGCTCTTCTTTCTTCACTTATGGGGATTACCCGTGTGATTATTCCGGCCCCAACGGGTTACATGGCAGAAGTTATGGGATGGGAGATGTTCTTTGTCGTCTGCACACTCATGGCGATACCAGGTATGCTCTTGCTCTATCCGGTCTTTAAGTTCGAGAAAAGCTCAGAGGCAGTTCAGCCTTTGTAGGATAGCAGTATTATCCAAAAGATCTTTTGAGTCCGTGAGGGTGTCCTTCACTTTCCAGGCCTCATTACAGGGCCAGAAAAAGAATTTTCTATCTTCAGACTTATACTTATAGAATCGTTTCGCAGAATGAGAAGCCAATAGGTCAACAAGCTCAGGAAGATTCTCATTGATAGCGTGGTAGAGAGGAGAGAAACCTTCCGCGTCCAGAAGATTCACATCGGCACCTTTCTGAAGCAGAAGTTCTGCCACAAGGACTCTGTTCTTTTTCACTGCCCGAATGAGGGGAGATTGATAGTCTTTCGGGTGTCCATTGGCATTGAAGCCCGCACTTATGAGAACAGAGACCATCTGGAAAGAGCGTGTGTCATCAATGATCTCCATGGCAAGGGCGAGAGGATTAATGACTTCGTATTTCTCGATGAGATCAGGATGCCTGGCCAGAACCCGATACACCATAGCGACATCCGCAACTTCGATGAGTTTTTTTAACGTTTCACTCTCAGGAATGGCCCCTTGATTGATCTGCGTGAGACCGTGGATGTAATCAATAGTTCCAACACATCCAAGCTCTAAGGCCATCTTATAGGCATTTCTTCCCTGACTGTCAGTGATATTGATATCGGCCCTGTTTTGTAAAAGAAGAACTGCCATCCGGTCATTTTTATTCAACAGAGCATAGTGAAGGGCCGTGTAGCCATTCGTATCAATCTGATTGATGGCAACACCTTTGGAAAGAAGAACCCGGGCCATGTTGTAGCGATTATGAACAATGGCTATAGAGAGGGGACTTAATCCATAAGTTTCAGAATCCCGGCTCGTAAGTCCAAGATTAATGCTCTTTTCAACACCCTTATCAGCACCCCGGTCGAGGATGAAATCAAAGATGCGCCGACTCCGAAGCTTGAGGGCCATAATAAGAATGGTGTCCTTCTGATTCTGGCCCAAAGTATTGAGGTCGATAGATGGGTGCTTGGAGTAAAGTGTTCGGAAGCTCTGAATATCATCGGTTTTAAGAGCTTCGTAAAGGCCTTCAAGGGCCGTAGTCCATTGCTCCACTGATGTGTACTGGTTTTCATGAGAACTCACGGGAGTCTCTTTTTTTGCTTCCTTACCACAGGATGCTGAGAGCATCAGGAGAAGCCCTAGTGAGGCCAGAATGGGAGAGTTCTTTTTCATGCAGCCTCGATCATATTGAATGCGCACGAAGTGGGGGGAGAAAAGAGAGGGATGAGGGAAAATTTACAGGGTAAAAAAAAGGCCCTCGCAAGGAGGGCCTGGGATGAAATCTGAATGATTCTAGTAGATTCGGTGTGGGTTTCTTTCGGATTGCTCAAGAAGACGCTTAAGGCTTCTGTTCTTAAGATTCTCAAGACGGAGGAGGAGAACACCACCGGCCTTACGACCTTCGTTGTCGTTACCGACAATTCCAAGGAAGCCAACATTCTTCTCTTTGATCCAGACATTCCAGTAACCAGAGATCCCAGCAGTTTCGAAACCGAAAGGCATCCAGAGACCAAAGAATTTTTTGTGGAAGTAGAATGAAGGAGCAAGTTGAGTTTTACCAACTTTGAATTCAGCATCGATACGGAGTGAATCCTGAAGCTCACCACCTGGAATTCCTGGAACAGGACGACCATCAGGAAGGGTGTTACCAGTACCAACACCGATATCCATATTTTCTAAGTCAGTCGCATCAGCGTAAAGAGAGAGCATCATCCCGCCATCTTCGAAGTTAGGAGCAAACTCGATGGCCGATTCTTTTAGGTCTCCGTGTACAAGACCAAGAGGGAATTTCGCACCGGCGTCGATCCCTGTGAAGTTAAGAAATTTCATCGTGATCAAAAGCTTTCCATCAATGACGTTGAAGAAAGGGCCTTTGACTCCGTTAATTTCCGGGAGACCGCGGCCATTGCCGCAAGCAGGAGCGAGAACGATAGCGACACCGATCACGGCTGCTTTGAGTGAAAACATCCAGTTTTTCATGTGAGTCCTTAGGTTAGAGTCTGAGTTGCAGATGCAAACATTATTTATTCTTTAGAAAATAATATCAACCTAGGGCAGAAAATTCTAAGACAGATGCAGAATTCAAAATTCAACATTATAATTTTAATTTTAGGAGTTGTTTTATTTTTCAGTTTGGCCGGAAATTTTTGGTTAATTCAAAAAAATAAATTGAGTCCTCTTACCGGTTTGGTTGGTTCTTCTCTGATAAAGCCGGTTTTGGCAGAGGAGGTTTATCCTTTGTTTTTTTGTCCTTGTTGCGGCCAGCCGTTGGACAAAAAGAATATTTGCTGCGAGGCGGCTAAAGAAAGAATAGATTATATTGATTATTTGGTAACGGCAGGAAAGAATGAGGAGGAAATTATTTTAGATTTTGTGAAGAAATATGGCTTAAATT
>CAZPFM010000198.1:0-5511 GCA_964585845.1 uncultured Bacteriovorax sp. | reverse complement strand
GAGAATGCTCGGAAACTTGCAGCCCTGATTAAGGAGCGCTCCTTTCCCACGCTCTCCAATGCAGGCGAAAAGGGTGTTCGTCTTTCCTGGCTTATTATCCAGCACGCCATCTCTCTTCCGGACTTCATGCGGGAATGCTTGACCCAGGTCCGGCTGGCGGCCGGACAGAATGACTATCCCCTTGAGCTTCTTGCCTGTCTGGAAGACCGCATTTCCCTTTTCGAGCGGGGAGTTCAGATCTATGGAACGAATCGGGACTGGCAGAACGGAGAACTTCTCCCGACTCCTATTGAGGACCCTGACATGGTAAATGTCCGAAGAAAGGGTCTTGGATTACCACCCCTGGATTTATCACCGATGGTGACCGAGGATCTTCCCCCCAAGGAGCCAGAGAAAAAGGCCCGGGAGTATGAAGAATGGCTCAAAAGGGTTGGCTGGCGGATTTAAAGCCAATAAAATGGCGGGGTAGGAGACAACATGACCAAGATTACCGTTAGCCCTGAGGACCAACTCCGCGAACTTAAGCGTGGGGCCTTTGAAATTCTTCCCGAAGAAGAGATGCTCAAGAAACTCAAAAAATCTTTTGAGAAGCAAAAGCCCCTTGTGGTGAAGTTCGGTGCTGATCCTTCGAGACCGGATATTCACTTAGGCCACACGGTTGTTCTCCAGAAACTCAAACTTCTTCAGGACTTTGGTCATGAGATCTACTTCTTGATCGGGGACTACACCGCCCAGATCGGGGATCCCACGGGGAAGAATAAAACCCGCCCCATTCTCACAGCAGAAGAGGTCTTGAAAAATGCCCAGACCTACAAAGAGCAGGTGGGACAGGTTCTCGATATGGAAAAGACCAAGGTCGTCTTTAACAAAGATTGGCTCGGAAAATTCTCAGGCCTTGAACTCATTCAGCTCATGAGCCGGGCAACAGTAGGGGCTATTCTTCAAAGAGATGACTTCAACAAGCGCTACAATAATTCTGAAGCCATCTACCTCCATGAATTCGTCTACCCAATCCTTCAGGGCTATGACTCTGTTCATCTGAAAGCTGACCTTGAACTCGGTGGAACAGACCAGACCTTCAACCTCATGATGGGTCGCCATCTCCAGCACTCTTTTGAACAGGAAGCCCAGTGCATTCTTACCATGCCTCTTATCGAAGGAACCGACGGCGTTCATAAGATGAGTAAGTCCATGGATAATTACATCGCACTCACAGACTCGCCGACGGATATGTTCGGAAAACTCATGTCCATCTCTGATGAGCTCATGAAAAAATACTATCTTCTCTTAAGTCGCAGACCTGCCGCTGAAGTCGACGGACTTCTTTCTGATCTTGAGTCAGGTAAACTTCACCCCATGGAAGCAAAGAAGACTCTTGCTGCTGAAATCACCGGTTACTACCACGGGGAAGCCGCTGGGAAAGAAGAGCGTGAAAAATTTGAAGCGCGTTTTTCCAAAAAGCAGGTCCTTGATGACGTGGAAACAAAAGAGATTCCAGCAGGGCAAATTGCGGCCTTAGATCTTATGCGAGAACTCGGATTCATCGAGTCCAACGGTGAAGGGCGAAGGCTCTTAAAACAGAACGCCGTGAAGTTTGATGGAAAAGCGATGAGTGCAGAGACATTTATTCTCGGGAAAGATCAGGAAGCCATTTTAAAAGTGGGAAAACTTCGGATGGTGAAGCTTAAGGGAATCTAGTCTAAGCCTTGAAGAAAGATTTTCTCTCTTTGAAGCTCTTCGGCAAACTCCTCTTTATTGCACTTTGATTCATCAAATTGCCAATGAGATCCGGTCCCCAATCCCTGATCCCTGTCCAGGATTTCCCTGTAATTTGGAATTTTCTCGGCTTCATTAGGAGCAATCTTTTTTAAAAGGAAAATAGCCGTTTGATGCTCAATGGGCTCCCAGTTAAGAGAAAATCCCTTACCTCCAGTTTCAGTAGCTTTTGTAGTCATTCGATTTAAGATTGTGGCAAACGCCTGATCATTAACCCCGATGAGATCCTCGAGTCTTCTGTAATCTGGAATAGGAAATTTTGAATAGAGGGTTAGTGCCTTAAGTCCCATCCTCGGGTCATCCGCTGCCGCCATTCGAAAACGCTTACTGAGTTGATTAACATATGAATCAAAGCGTGGGGCTTCTGAAGCGGCTTTTAAATAATGAGCAGCTTCTTTTTCTCTTCCCCGGAGCTTGTAAATTAAGGCCGTGAAGAGAAGGGGAAAGCCATTTCCCGGATCATCGCTTGAAACCTGAGAGATCTGGGCCAGGGCCATATCCATGTCCACTTTCTCAGAGGGTAAGGAGTCTAACTTCATCCCTGCATTTTGAAGAGAGCGATAAAAGAGTCCGAGCTGAGAATAGGCCCTTCTTCCTGAAACGCTCTTATCGGCCCATTTCTCTGAAATGAGTTGAGCAAGGTCAGGATCATGATTATCGATATAATTGGCAAAACATTGAGTATCGCACTCGTCCACTTTCAGTTCTTGCCAGAGAGATCTGTAGCATTTGGAAAGAGAGTCGGAGTCAGATGGCTCCGCTTTCTTCTCTGGGAGGGCTACTTTATTTTTAACAATTGGTTTTTGATCGATAGGTGAGGGAGTTGTCCCTTTCTCATTCTTAATATGATTAGCTTCACTCTTCTTCTGTTTCGTAGAAAACCAGTAAAAGGCACCAAAGAGAACAATGACAAAGAGAAGAAGCCGTCGAGAATTCATTTAATAATTTGAGTTGCCGGTTTGACCACGAACGATCTCCACACTGGCACTCGTGCCTAAACGAGTGGCCCCTGCTTCGATCATCTCCTGGGCCTTCTTTCCATCACGGATCCCACCACTGGCCTTCACTCCAAGTTTGTCTCCTACAATGGAGCGCATGAGCTTTACATCTTCAATAGTAGCTCCACCGGTTGAAAACCCTGTGGAGGTCTTCACATAATCTGCTTCTGCTTTGAGGGCCAGCTCGCAGATCTTTTTCTTTTCCTCGTCATTAAGAAGACAGGTCTCAAGGATCACCTTGAGGATGGCTCCCTGCTGATGGCAGACCTTTGCGAGGGAAGAGATGTCATCTAAAACATATTGCCATTCACCGGATTTGACGGCGGAATTATTCACCACCATGTCGATCTCGGTGGCCCCTTCAGCGATCGCTTTCATGGCCTCAAAGCGCTTGGTCTCCATCGTGGAAGCTCCCAGGGGAAATCCTACAACGGTGCAAACCTTAACACCTGATCCGGAGAGAAGACTCACGGCCGCTTTTACATAATAGGAATTCACACAGACCGAGCAGAACTGATTCTCCTTGGCTTCCTGGCAGAGTTTCTTAATCTGCTCAAGGGTGGCTTCCGGCTTAAGAAGAGTATGATCAATCATTTTATTAAGATTCATTTCTAGTTTCCTGGGATGGCGGTTTGTTTAACGATGAGGCGATGAGAATGCGAGATGAGGAATTCTTCACATTCTGGTCTGGACTCAAGACTGAGGATCCCTCTGAACTTTGCCCAGTCAAGAAAGCTATAAAGAGTCATGGCATGAAAGTCCCAGTTTTTTGAACGTTCAGAATTCATATAGTCTTTTAAATAATCGAGAACCGAGTCGATTCGGTCTTTCTGGCGCTGAACATACATATAGGGCTCCTGAACATTTATCCCTGAGCGCTTCATAAGTAGTAGTGCGACCCCTGCATTGATCGCTCCTTCCATAACCGTCAGAAGATTCTCATCGTCCCAATCCAGATTCTGGAGCTTGTGCTGCTGATTGAGATAATAAAAGATTTGGCGTGAATCCCAGATCGTGCGATCGCCATCCTGGAAGACCGGGATCTGATTTACGGGATTGATCTTGTTCAATTCCACGGCATCGGCCGTCTCGTAAATATTCATGTCCTTGAATTCGAAAGGAATACCTTCTAAGAGCATCCGGATGCGCCGGACGAAGGGAGAAGGAAAGGAGCCATAGAGTGTATAAGCCATAGCAAGCCTCGGTTTCATGGTGACTATTATATAGATAGAACGTCTAAGATTTTGTCGAAAGTTTGGACACCTGTCTATTGAATCGTGGAATGGCCTGTCTTAAGTTTACTCAACCCCTGACATTTAGGTACGAAAACTTGGCACGGGACTTGGATATAGAAGGGCAAATCTTTCAAATCCAAATAGGGGAGGACCTATGAAACTAGCAACTTTTAGGAATGTGTTCGCACTTTCCATGATGATTTTTCTCATCGCTTCGTGCGGTAAGGATAAGAAGAAGAAGAATAACTGTGATGGCATTAACATGTACTCGAATCCTGCATGCTATGGTGTGAACCCATACGGTCTCAATGGCCAGTATCAGCCAGGTGGTCAGATCGCTTACAACACACAAGCGAAAGCCCAGCTTGATCAGTGGATGAATTCTCCAAATGAATCAGGTCCTCTGCCATATGATAAGAACCTGATCGATATCAACTTTGGAAATTTCCAAGTAGGTGCAAGTTCTGACTACTGTTACATCCTACAAGGTGGTAATTACCACATGGGGAATTATAATAAGGTCAGTGGAACTAACTATTGCGATAATATGCAAGTCTACTCAAAAGGCGTAAACCCACGACTCGTGAAAGCCTTAAATGGTGACAATGGCATGTACACTCTTCTTGATGTCAGAGTGCAGGGGCAGACCTACATTCTTTCTTACGGATACGGTGTGACTGGAATTCCTCAGTATCAGCAGCAAGTTGCTAAGGTCTATGTGATTAACACAGCTGTCCATTCCATGATCAATCCAGTGGAAGTTTACGAAGCAAATAACCCTTACCCGGTTGAAAGCTTCAGAAGTTTCCAAAAAGATTCTGACATGGTGATTTACTAAGAATTTTTACCAGGGCCACCTACGGGTGGCCCTTTCTTTTTCCAAGCTCTTTCGTCAACTAAGCTACACTTTCCTGACAAACTGTCACTTTTTTTTCCACTCTCAATTCTGGTATCGGTTATCCTAAAAGAAACTAATTTCGCGAGGTTTCTATGGGTACGTACAAGGCAGATCTACGAGACATTGAATTCAATCTAACAGAACAGCTGCAGGTCCAGAATTGGACGGAGTTCGGACTGGAAGAGAATGACATCAAAGGGATTCTCGCTGAGTACGTGAAGTACGTAGAAAACGAAGTCTTCCCGACCCGGGAGCCATCAGATCAGATCGGTGTTCAGTACGAGAATGGGCAGGTTCGAGTTCCCGAAGTCCTACGGGGTGTGAACAAGTCTTTCTATGACAACGGTTGGTTTGCTCTCGGGTTACCGGAGGCGATCGGCGGAACGCAAGTCCCGGAAGCTCTCTACGTAGCGTGTATGTCCCTTTCTACTGGTGCTAACACCGCCTGGTCCATGTACCCGGGGCTCACTCGTGCCGCACTCAATGTTCTTAATCTTAAGGGTGATGATTTTATGAAAAATCAGATCATCCCAAAGATGATGACTGGAGAGTGGGGCGGAACCATGTGTCTCACAGAGGCCGGTGCCGGATCCGATGTGGGGGC
>CAZPFM010000197.1:0-5534 GCA_964585845.1 uncultured Bacteriovorax sp. | reverse complement strand
ATGACTCCATCCATTTTGCCAACTAATGCCAAGCTCCTGAGCATAAAGCTTAAAGCTAGTGGTCTTTCTGAATACACGGTCACTAAATCCCTTGTCTGAAAACTTCTTATCAAAGTATTCAAACCGTGCCCCAGAATCTTGTCCCAGATAGATAAAGTTACAGGCCTGATAAATGGTGCCGAGTTCCCGTGCTTCCGTGTCCGAATAGGCCGTAAAGAATCTATAAGGGGTATTCTTCACCATCCAACGGATAGAAAACATCACAAGGGCCGAAGCCAGATTCTTGGGACTCCATGAAATACACGCCCCACGGCTGATGAGCTTTTCTTTGTCCCGATATTCTTTACCCAGAAGATTAGAAAAGGCGTTAGGTGTGGCCATGACAATGACTCCAGCAAGCTTGCCTTGATAGGTGGCAATAAATCTGTGAGTCGGGCGGTGTGGCATCTTGCCAAGCCACTCATGCCTTAGAATGAAATCTTTAACTTTCTGGCACGTTTCTTTATCTTCCTTGGAAACAAACTGAAATTCAAAATCAGAAACTCGAAGCGTGTCGATCTCAGCGTGAGTCAGTTCTGCCTCTTCCAAGTCTTGAGCGAGATTTTTCTGCCTGATCTCGTATTGCCAGCAATGAGAGGCCGTGAACTCGCGAGAGTTGAGTTGGTGTTTCATATAAATGTCCTTAGATTTTTATTTAATAGAGAGAAACTGTGAGAATCGCAGTTAGTCCCTCTTTATGAGTCTTGAATGAAAAGAGAATTTTCTCTTTGATTTTAAAATCTTAGTGAATGTCTTGGTTTTTATTCCCTGCTGACTCATGTATCCCGCTCGCAACGGTGACGGGTCAACATACTCATGAATTAGTTAATCGCTAGCACCTCCTTTTGATGATTGATAAAGGAAGTCTTTGTTTTCAAAGTGAGAAGGTCATCCAGTAAACAGTAAAAGAACTTTGGAGTTAAGTTTCCTTTGAACTTCTTTTCTGCCTGCATGACCTTATTTTGAATAACGGAAGTCTTGCTGATAAATAGCACTGCCTTAACTTCATCAGTCCCATAGTATTTGTGCATCAGTTGATCGTAGCGTTTAGCGAACTTTGCTGAAGCTTCATATTCGAGAGGGAAATAAAAAGTGTCATCTCCGAGATTCGTCTTGATGATGCCATCAGAATTGAGTTTTCTAATTTCTTTGATTATGTGTTCATCATCAAAGAGTCCAGATTGAAGCACATTTTCGCTTAAGGCTGATTCAACTGACTTGAAGTTTGATAAAATTCGCTTGATCTCCAAGACTCCCAGATCATGGGGAATTGATGAACTTTTCCTTTGTATGCGTTTCATTTGGGTTTTATCCCCGATGAACTTTACAAGGGACTTCTTGCTTAGAGAGTAAATCAGTTTGTTACAGGATTCTCTCAGGTAAGTGACTTCAAGAAACCCATATTTGATAAGTTTATCCAATCGTCTATGCACAGCTTGCTTACTGGCTTGATTAAAGATGTCCTCCCGTAAGTGGCGAATACTCGCCACTTTGTTAATAAACAGATAACGGAAAAGCTTTTCATCTCGCTCAGTAATGATGAGAGTGTTTTTCTGGGCCTTAAGCATTTAATACATCCTGTTTAGTTAAAGATGGTTTCTTGACTGGAACCGAGGACGATTCAGAAGGTGTTGCAAATCCCATAGGTTGATTTAGAGTCTTTTTTTCTTCTGCATAATCTTGGGCGATCAATTGAAGCTCTGGCTTCATGGAATTTGATGAAAGAAAGGGAGTCTGGACTTCAATTTCATCATGTCCGAATTGCCAGATGCCTCGCCCAGGTGTGGCAGGAAGATGAGAAGCCTTAGCGTTTCCGAGAACGCGGACTGAACCTTCAGGAGTGTTGAGCTTGAAGCACATTCTTCCAGATATGTTTTCCTGCATTCTTGTGTCGATAGTTTCCTTAGAGACCTTTTGGGTAGCTAGGATGAGATGAATAGCAGCAGCTCGTCCAAGCTTAGCGATACTTTCGGTTAAGTCCCTTGCTTCGCTAACCAGCTCATAATCAACACTATCTTTACGGGCCTGACCATAGAGGACAGAGGCCTCATCAATACCGATAACGATGCGATCAAAAGGATGTTTGTCTGGATTGATTTGCTCTAGGCCTTTCTTTTCAAGATAGGTGAAGCGGTTATCCATTTCCTTTTTAACGAGTTTTAAAGTTATGAGAGCATCCTCAATGCTTTTTGAAACCCTGACGTTTGAAAGTTGAGAAAATTCTCTAAACTCAAGCCCACCTTTTAAGTCCACGAGATACATTTGTAGATGGTTGGTGGATTTAAGAAGGCCTAAGAGCATTTGTTTAAAGAACTGTGACTTTCCTCCACCTGTGGCACCAGCAATGAGCATATGAGGGAGCTTGGAGATTTTGCCAATGACTGTTTCTTTTTTTGATTCACCAATGAGAAAGGATTCACTTTGATCTAAGCTCCCTTGAAGTTGTTCAAAGGTCACATATTCAGGTAGAAACTTAGTGGAGAGAATGATCTCCACATACTTAGGATTTTTAAGGCGGTTGATTTCTTCAATGTCTTTACCGAAGGCAGATTGAAGCTCGTCTTGTTTTGCTTTGAGCTTTTCGGCTCCAATGCCTGATACATAAACGATAAGTCTTGTTCGGTGCTCATCTAATCGAGTGATGCTATCAATCTCGGCGGTTACGTCTTTAGCATTTTTAAGTCCAATGGAGTCGAGAGCGTGTTGGTAATCCTTGAAGCGGAAATACGGAATAATGCCAATGATCCAGAGAAGAACCGTTGAGATAGGAACCGCAACCAGAGAAAAGTTTTTCTGAAATCCTAGATCATGGATTGCTTGCAGTCTTTTAAGAGGAAAGAGCCATGATGAGAGATCATGGAGAAGTTGCAAGTGCCACTGATAGTGGATGATTGTCATTGTGATGAGAGAAACAAGGCTGATTCCCATCAGTAATACTTTAAAGCTTCTGAGTTGCTTCAAACCGAACCAAAAAGAATGGGTGAAGAAAACGAAGATAGGTCCTAGCTGGATGAACGCTTCATTAAGAATTTCTCCGATCATCTTGTCGGTGCTGGATGGCGTATTGGTCTTTTTTGTTTCGTTCATGGTTTTACTCCTGTGTTGAACGGTTTTGTTTTTGGTTAAGACCCTAAGGCAAAGACCGTGCCAATTTTGAAAGTGATAAAAATAAATGAGTTACAAGTGCTCAAAATAATTTTAGAAAATTTGAAGCAAAAAATGTGACGAGGTCTCGTCACAAAAACTCAAAAAATAAATAAAATCAGAATCATTTTAGCGATTTAGAAATCTGACGAAGTTTCGTCATAAACTTTGGAAAAGGCCTACTGGTGCGACTAATTTCTGAAAGTTTTAAAAGACTTAAAGTACCTTTTGAGGTGGCGAGAGTCCGTCACTTTGAGGTCCTAACTGCGCAATCAAGTAACAGTAAGTGTGCATTTGGGTAACAGTAGAGGGATTGCTCCGTGCTTTTCCTTGGCCTGTAACCAGTTGAAAGCAGGTACTCCGTTGTGAGTTCAAGTTATTGAAAAGAAATGCCGATATTGACAATGGTGCTATATGTGATACCATTATTTAATGAGTATAGATGAAGCTTTGGAAGCTCTCGCGAGTGATACAAATATCAAGTTTAAAGACCTTCTCAAAATTTGCGAGAATTTTTTTGAAGGCCCGAAGATAAAAGGAAGTCATCATATCTTCAAAACTCCATGGCAAGGCCAGCCATGGGTGAACATTCAGAAGGATGGAAACAAGGCCAAGAGCTATCAGGTGAAACAAGTTCGAGAAGCTCTATTGAAACTAAAAGAAATGGAGAAGAAAGTATGAAAGCTCTAAAAGAATTTGCAAACAAGTATTCTTACAACATCGAGTTTGATGCTAACGATAATATCTACCTTGCTAGATGTGCTGAACTTCCAAGTCTTATGGCCCATGGTAAAACCCAAGAAGATGCCTTAAAGGAAATCAAAGTGGCAGTACTTGGTGCGCTGGAGTGGTTACATGAGGATAAAAAAGAAATTCCTGAGCCGTTTAGCCTGCATAATTTTAGCGGTGAGTTTCGCGTTCGTATGCCACCCGAGAAACACAGAAAGATCGCCATTGAAGCAAACCTTCAAGGAATCTCTATGAATCAACTGATTGTGAACAAGCTATAAGAAAATGGCCGAATTTTGGCCGAAAGTTTTTAAAAGCTCTCAAAAACGCAAAAAATTTGAAGGCTACATAATGAAATCTAAGAGTAAAAACTATTTTGAAATTAGAGGCTTAGTGTGAGTGTAGCCGTCGCCTTGGATTTTCAATTCAGATATTACGACAGTCACAGTGGTAGGTTTATGCAGGAGGATCCTGAGCCAGGGACTGGATTTATACCTATTACCACAATAAATAGATATGTTTATACAGGTAATAATCCTTCTAATAGGCTCGATCCAAGCGGTAGAAGCTTTTTAGGAAAAGTTGCGGCTATTGGAATAGGCCTTGCTCTTGGTGGGCCAATAGGAGCATTGATAGCAATTAACTTGAGCGGTGACTTTTCTTCGGGTGAAAAAAAACTAGCTAACACGATAGCGGTTATCTCCATTGCAGCTGTTTTGGGAGCTGCTACTGGAGGAGCGATAGCAGCCGCAGGAGGCGCTTTGTGGATGGGTGCTCTTGGAGGCGCAATTGTTGGAGGGATTGTGGGGGGACTTGGATATGAAGGACTCGGATTAGGCTCTTTCAGAGATGGCTTTCACCTTGGATTTATTGCTGGGGGTCTTGGAGGATTTTTAGGTGCTGGGGGAATGAGTTCATTACCAAGTAAAGGCTCTATCATTAATTCAACAGTTGATAAGCTTTCATGGGCGGAGTTAACATCTAAACCGGCATTACTTGGCTATGCAACTACTGCTTCTAAAGAAATAGCAAATATGAGTTGTGGTAGTGGTCAGATTTATAGTTTTTCAGCCGGAGGTAAGTGCATTGAAGAACCAGCATTATTTTGGGAGAGGTTTCTTTAGTGAGTAAACTATTTTTGTTGCTGTGGATTTGTTCATCTTGCTCAGTTAGTACTGTGAAAAGCTCTAAACTTTCTGAAGTTCCTTTAAAGGAAAAAACGAATTATAGCGTAGGAGTTATTTTCACATCAAACTTGGGCAAGCCTGAAAATCTGTACTGGAAAAATATATTTTTGTCTTCTATTGAAGAATATAATGTTTGCAATGAAGGGGAAGAGTGCCTTTGCCAACTGAATGTTAAATATCATGACGATAGAGAAACTTTTGATAGTTGGAAAGTTTACGTTTCTGGATTATCTCTTGGACTTATACCCATAAGATATAATGCTGATTATGAAGTAAATATTGTTCATCACGGTAAGCGTGAAGAATATCGTAACTCCGTTCATACCTGGGTTCATATTTTATTCACCCCATTTTTTTTTCTGACTCCAAGTAAAGAGATGAAAACAAATGAGATGGCATCAGATGTGGTAACCCTATTAGTAAATAATTGTTCAT
>CAZPFM010000196.1:0-5547 GCA_964585845.1 uncultured Bacteriovorax sp. | reverse complement strand
CCAGAAGATCAATTTCTTCCTGAATGAGATCCGGTCGTTTGTTTAGAGTTTTAAGGGGATTGCGCTTAAGAGTCTGGTGAGTGGAGCCAGCGATCTCGTCTCCAAAATTCTGAAAGGTCACGATGGAAAGAAGACCTCGGTTTTTGAAGTACTCATGCTGGAAGTCGAGGATGCGCTTCCAGGAATCTACGTCCTCACCCATGAGTTTTAAACCAATGAGAGGATCGAAGTTATAATCTTTGTTGTTAAAGAGGGTGAAGCTCCAGTCAAAGAGCCAGTAGCCCATCTCATGACCTGTGGTGAAGTTCAGCTGACCTTCAATCCCATGGCGATCAAGGACCTTTGTATCATTGGCCCGAGTGATGAGGTAATCCGTGAGGAGAAGACCCGTGTCGATATCAAGGGCGATGAAATAACTTGTTTCCGGGTAGAACCATGTCCGGCGCTTATCTTTTTCCTGAATCATGAAGTCACGGATGTGTTTAAAGTCCTTATTCCCGTACATCGGGGCCGACTCATCTTCCAGGCCATAGAGATAAACTGTGTGAGGAAGAATCCCCACTTCAGGAACGGCGTACTGAGGAAGGAAATTAAAATTCCCCCATTTCTTATGATGCTGGTTAGTGGTTACGTGAACTTTCACCACCATAGCAAGACCTCGCTCGGTCATGATCTTAGCGGCTTCATTCATCCACATGAGAGTGCGGGAGTAGTTCACTGGAGTGAATTCCGAAGTACCGAGTTCAAAGTTCACAAAGCTCACGTCCACACCATCAAGGAGCTCTTTTAAGTTTCGCTTGAGCTGGCGCTTAGAGATGAAACTAGAAAAGGTCCCGAGAAGAGAGATGAGCTTGTAGCTATTCTGCTGATGGAAACCAAAACCAATAGTGACACCGGCGTGGATACCGAAGCGCTTAGCAAGAGCGAATGGCTTTTTAAGATTGTTGTAGACGAGTTTCTTGTTCTGACGAAGAAGCGAGAGATCAAAGATGTTCTGCTGGTTTCTTGCAAGCCAGCGGACAGTATCAAAGGCGATCTCTTCTTTTCCAAGGAGAAAGCCGTGAACCCATTCGCTTGGGTGAAGAGTGTGAAGATGAAGACCTGAGTACTTATTCACCGGGTTCCAGGTATAAGTTTCTCCACAGTGGGCACGGACCGCTTCGGCCGTAGGAGAGATCTGCATGCGCGGGTGGGGGAAGAGATAACCGATTCGCTGAAGGGCCATGTAGAAAGTTTGGGACCAGCGGTGATCACCGTAGACCACAATCTTCACACCAGAATCAGAGCAGGTCACGTGGGCCTGGTTTTTTCTGGCATCGATAACATCAAAAGTGATGGGTAGTTTAGATTCGGAAGCCCCGATGATCCTCTGAAGATCGGCCTGGATCAGATTACGATCCGGGGTGAGGGGGCGAAGATCTGGGATCGAAGCCTCGGCCGAATTGACGGTAAAAACGAGCAAAAGAAGAGCAGCTAAAGTTTTCAAGACTTCCCCTAAGAAAATTATGCAAAAAAAATTTAACCAAATCGTAACAAACATCTAACATTAGTCATAGTGCTAGGTGTTGGGAAAAATATGAACCTAAGGTCAGATTGTCAGTACTACGGAGAGTGGAAAGCTTCAACCCAAGCTTGGTGTGAGGAGAGGCTTTGTGCACTCGTAAAGGAGCCCGCTAATACCTACTCCAATGCGGCCTACATTATTGTAGGTATTTACCTCGTTTCGCTCTGCAGAAAGATCCCCCTCAGTCATCTTCATCTGCTGGGTTTTTTCAGTATCCTCATTGGTCTTATGTCCGGCTTCTACCACGCCAGCGGGAGTTTTGTAGGAGAGGTCTTCGATTACTCCTCCATGTATCTTCTCTCGATTTATTTTTTAAGCATGAATCTGCGCAGGCTTTACTCTTTGAGCGCTCAGACTCTTTGGATCCTGGCCCTGTTTCTTCTTTGCCTTTCCATCGGCAGTCTTGTGACGTGGGAAGTCATAGGCTCTCTTCTTTTTGGGATTCAGGTCATTTTTGCTCTCCTGATCGAGATCTACCTTAAGAAAACAAAGAATGTGCAGGTGAGCTACAGGCCTCTTTTAAAGGGCTGTGGACTTTTTGTCTTGGCGTTTATCTTCTGGAATCTGGATCGCAGCCGCATTCTGTGCGATCCTAATAATCATATCCTCAATGGACACGCGCTCTGGCACATCATAACGGCCAGTGCGATTTACTTTATTTATCAATTTTATTCGCAATTTGAGTTTAAAAATGAGTGAAAAAAAATACGACTTAATCGTCATTGGTTCCGGACCTTCTGGTGGACGGATCGCTGCGGACTTTGTGAAAAAGGGTGCGAGTGTTCTCCTCCTTGAAGCAGGAACGCATTTTCGGGATAAGGATTTTCCGAAACCTGAGATCTCTTCCTCGGCCCAGATGTTCTGGGGTGGGGGAGCGGAACTAAGTCACGATGCAAGACTTGGTTTTCTTCGGGCCAAATGCGTGGGGGGAACTTCCATTGTTAACCAGGCCCTCTTAGATCGCTTCGATGATCTTGTCTGGGAGGAGTGGAAATCCATTTCGGGGATTGATTTCTCTGATTCACTTCTAGATTCTCATTACACAGCGGTTGAAGAAAGTGTCTCTCTTCAAAAAATTCCTGAGTCGGCATTTGGAAAAAACACCCGGCTTTTTCTTAAAGCCTTTGAACAAAAAGATTTTGGCTGGGCCCCGCTCCGTCGTGGCCAGTCTCACTGTGAGACTGAAAAGGGCACCGACTGCATGGCCTGCCTTGGTGGTTGTCCAAAAAACTCCAAGCAGTCCACACTTGTGACTTCAATTAATCCAGCCTTAGCGAAGGGACTTGAGCTCGTCGCTAATTGTGAGGTCCTTAGTCTCAAAGAATCCCAGGACGAAGTCTCTGTGGCTTGTCGTTTGAACAAAAAAGAAGAAGTGAGCTATACGGGAAAGGCGGTGGTGGTTGCTGCCGGAAGTTTCGGTTCAAGTAAGATTCTTCTCAATTCAGGTTTTAAGGAAAAACTTCCCCATCTCGGAAAGGGGATTGCCTGTCATCCTCAGTACATGACCTACGCTCTTTTTGAAGAAAAAGTCGATGCTTTCCGGGGGGCCTTCCAGGGTGTGAAATCCGCGGATCCAAGGCTTCGGGAGTGGGGACTCAAATTTGAAAATGTCTTCGCCCCACCCATTGCCACCGCGATGCTTTTTAACGGTTTCGGAAGAGATCATCACAGGATGATGAAAAAATACCGATATCTTGCCAGCATGGAAGTTGCCATCCGGGATGAAGCAACGGGGGAACTCTCTCTTCGTGGGGATAAGCTCGTGATTAAAAAGTCCCTCACTGATCAGGATCGCTGTCGGGCCAAAAAGGGTGTGGATCTTGTGAAGGAGATGTACTCTAAAATTGATGGATGCAAAGAAATCATTCCTTGCGAGCAGGGATTTGGCCTCCACCTCATGGGTGGGTGTGCGATTGGAACCAGTGAGAATAATTCCGTGGTTAATCCGGAATTCCGGGTCCACGGAACCTCGAAGATTTTCATCGCTGATTCGAGTATCTTCCCATCTGCTCCAGGTCTTAATCCGTCTTTGACCATCATGGCCCTCTCTCATATGGCCATCCCTCACATCGAAGGAGCACTCGCATGAGCCAGTTAAATTCTCTTCAATGTGCGGCCCTGAACCGGTTAGGAAATGTTCTTTGTCCGGCCTATGGGGAGCATCCTTCTTTCTCTGAACTCGATGTGGTTTACCACGCAGACATCGTTCTTAATGAACTTCCCGAAAGTGATTTAAAAGACCTGAAGCTTCTTCTTCTAGTCCTCTTCTTTCTTCCGGCACCTCTTATGCGACTTATGATGGTGACGCTGGAAAAAATGAAGGAGATGGATGGGGAGCTTGGGACTCTGGTGCGGATGCTTCTCTTCGGACTGCGAGGACTTACCTTTGCGCTTTACTACTCCGGGCTTCGGGGTCCGAAGGCGAAAGCGAATAAGACACCGGTTGATGTGGTGGGATTTGAGGTTAAGGTTCTTCCTTAGAAAAACGACTTTCCTGAGCCACGATAAGTCTTCACCGTCTTTTCAATCTTTTCATTTTTAAGAAGAAGGACTTCATTGAATCTCTCCATGAGTTCCCCCGCTTTCTGATGACGAAAGAGAATAGGGGAGCCCAAAGAAATCTCATAAGGTGATTCAACGGGAGTCTGCACCTCTCCTGTCGCCTCGAAGCCGGAGAGTTTCAGATTCTTATCAGCTGGATGAGGCACACGATCCCAACCTGGTTCACCGGAAGCGATGTAGCCACCACCCTGGCAGGTGTACCAACCCTTTTCAGGATTGCGCACGACTTGGAGAGCGAAGAAGGCTGAAGGCTTCAGGGTGAAATTTGAATAGTAATCAAAAAGTCCGGGACAGAAAAATCCAGAGCCGGCCGTGACTTCGGTGAGTGTGTCTTTCTCGGCCGTATTGAAAGTAAGACTGCCAGTGCCTCCGCCATTAAAAAGCTCAGGCTTAAGGCCCATTTTTGTAAGTTCAGTAAGAAGCTCCTTTCGTCGCTTCATGATGATTTTCATGGAGTAGCGGCGGATTAGACTCACTATAGGATTCAAAAGTTTTTTAAAGGGATTTTTATCACCGACTCCTGCTACCTGGGCTTCGTAGGCCATGAGCCCTCCAAAACGCAGATTCGGGTAGTTTTTGATGGACTGAGCGAGTTTAAGAAGATCAGCATTGGTTCGAAGTGAAGATCTTCGAACACCTATCGTGAGTGGTCCAAGTCTTAAAGCGAGATCGGGCTCCAGAAGAATGGCAAAGGGAGAGCTCACACCATTCATGGCCTCATTGAGTTTTTTCAAATGTCTCTCATCATCGACAACGAGGGAGACGATTTTTCCAGAGTCGTGAAGAGATCTCAATGCTTTGAGATCTAGCTCTGAGAGAGTGGGATAGGCGATGAGAAAATCATCGAAGCCTTCCTCTGCGAGAAATTCAGCTTCCCTCGCCGAGTAGCACATGAGCCCTTTGTAGGGAGCGCCGGAGTTTAAAACTCGACGAATCAGCTCGGGAACCCGGATGGACTTGGTGGCAACACGGATGCTGAGATTTGTTCCCGCCATCATCTGTGCAATTGATCTTATGTTTGCGTCAAAGGTGTCGAGATCGATGAGAGCACAGGGCAGATCGGCATGATGATTTTGAAGGATCGTGGTATAGTTCATGGAATAATTATCACCTATTTTGAATTAATGTCACGGGAGAGTTTTACGTGGAAGCATCAACGATGGAACAGACATCTGAAGCAAAACCTTTTTTGCATACTCCGGCCTCACAGGGATCCATTAAAGATCTGGTGAAGGCACAAAGGGAGTTCTTTCGGACAGGAAAAACCAGAGATGTGGAGTTTCGGGTCGATGCTTTAAATAAGCTTCTTAAGATTCTCACCAATCACGAAAAAGATATCATCGAGGCCCTTCACCGGGATCTTCGAAAACCGCAACTTGAAGCCTTCTCCACGGAGATTGCCTACGTCTTAGAAGACATCC
>CAZPFM010000195.1:0-5565 GCA_964585845.1 uncultured Bacteriovorax sp. | reverse complement strand
CAGTCACCAAGGCCTATTCCGGACTCACGGATGAAGAGCTGGGATCTATGGACCGATGGATTAAAAAGAACACAGTCGAAAAATTTGGTCCTGTCCGATCGGTGAAGCCTCAGCATGTTTTTGAAATCGCCTTTGAAGGAATCCAGGAATCCACCCGGCATAAGGCCGGGGTGGCCTTGCGCTTTCCGCGCATTGCTCGCTGGAGAAAAGATAAAAAACCGGAAGAGGCTGATCGGCTGGAAGATGTAAAAAGGCTCATCCATGAATGAGAAGACCAAATGGATCATGGAGTGGTTTTCGGAAAAAGGCTGGAAGCCACGAGAGTTTCAGCTCACGGCCTGGGATGCTTATCTGAAAGGGGAGCATGGTCTTGTTTCAGTTTCTACAGGTTTCGGGAAGACCTATGCCGGCTGCCTTGCGGCCCTGGCTGAGCTTCAGAGTGAGAAAGCCGATCCCAAGGGGATTCATGTCCTTTACATTTCTCCTTTAAGAGCTTTGAGTTCTGACATTATCAAATCTCTTCGCCGTCCCATTGAAGAATTAAATCTTCCCTATACAGTGGAATCCCGCACAGGGGATACCAGCCAGACTGAGAGACAAAAACAAAGACGAAATCCTCCGTCCATTCTTGTCACGACCCCTGAGTCCTTTAACCTTCTTCTAATATCTGAAGACTTCCGGGAGGCGATCAAACGCTGCCGACTGGTGGTGGTGGATGAGTGGCATGAGCTCATGGGAAATAAACGGGGAGTTCAGATTCAGCTCTGTCTTTCTCATTTAAAAAAGATGGCCCCGAAGCTTAGGATCTGGGGTCTCTCCGCCACCCTGGGGAATCCTAAACTTGCCGGGGAAGTTCTGGTAGGAAAAGATTCTCCCTTTCACTTTGTGACAGAAGCGGTTTCTAAGGAGATCGAGATCCAGTGCCTCTTGCCCGATGAGATCGACTCCTTTCCCTGGTCCGGGCATCTAGGCACGGCGATGATGAAGAAAGTCGTAGAGCATCTTGATCTTAAGCACTCCATTCTTCTTTTTACCAATACACGCAATCAGGCCGAGCGCTGGTACTCTCAGATCCTGGAAATGAAGCCGGAATGGTCAAAGCTCATGGCCCTTCATCACTCCTCTGTAGATCGGGAGATGCGGGAGAGTATTGAGCACGGGATTAAAGAAGGGGGGCTCAAACTTGTGGTGTGCACTTCGAGTCTTGATCTCGGTGTGGACTTCCCCATGGTAGAAAGAGTTTACCAGGTGGGATCTCCCAAGAGTATCTCCCGTTTTGTTCAGCGTGCCGGACGCTCAGGCCACACTCCCCATGGCGTTCCCAGAATCTTTTTTGTTCCGACTCATGCCCTGGAGCTCTTTGAGTATCTGGCAACGGAGCTTGCTATCGAGCGCGGTCTTAAAGAGGAAATCATCCCACCGGAGCTCTCTTATGATGTCCTCTCTCAGCATCTGGTCACCCTGGCCTCCAACGAGGGCTTAACTCTTGAGGAAGCTTTTGAGGAGGCACGCTCCACTTATACCTTTCGGCATCTCCAGAAAGTGGATTTTGAAAATATCGTCTCTTTCCTGGAGCATGGAGGAAAGAGTCTTTCCGCCTACCCAAGCTATCACCGCTTGAAAGAACTCAAAGGCCGCTTCCTTGTGCCGGATAAGAAGATGATCCAGGAGCATATGATGAATGTGGGCACCATCACCTCGGAGCCTTCAATCAAGATCAAGTTCATGCGGGGTGGGAATCTGGGAAGTGTTGAAGAGTCTTTTGTGGGGAAGCTTAAAAAAGGGGATCACTTTGTCTTTGCGGGAAAATCACTTGAATATGTTCTCATGAAAGATCTGACCCTCTTTGTGAAACTCGCTCCACCGGGAGCTGGGATCACGGCCATCTGGGGAGGGCAGCGCCTGCCTCTTTCCTCCCTTCTCTGCGAGCACCTCAAAGAGGTTTTTGAGCTCATGGAAAAAGGAGAGTTCATTCATCCGATGGTAGGTTATCTCTCTCCCATCATTGAAGTTCAGAAGGCACTCTCAAGGCTCCCGGGAAGAAAGTATCTTCTGGTGGAAGAAACACAAACAAAAGAAGGAAGGCATCTCTTCATCTTTCCTTTTGAAGGACAGCGGGTGCATGAAGCCCTGGCATCCTTACTAAGTGTGCGCATATCCCATGATGAAAGTGTGACCCTCTCTTTTGCTGTGAACGAATACGGGATAGAAATTCTCGCTCCCGGAGATTTTGAATTTAAAACAGAGAAATTAAGAGAGTATCTCACGCCTCAAAGACTCAGTGTGGATATCCAGAAAAGCCTCAACATGACTCAGCTGGCGAAAAAACAATTCCGGGAAATTTCTCAAATCTCAGGTCTCATTCATCAGAACAGGGCCCGGGACCGACGGACGATGAAGAATCTCCAGATGTCATCGTCTCTTATCTTCGATGTCTTCAAGGCCTATGAACCCGAACAACCCTTTTACCATCAGTCTTTTGAGGAAGTGAGGTACTTCCAGTTTGAAGAAGAAAGACTCCAGAGAGTCTTAAAGAAAATCGAGGATCTTCCCATTGAAACCTACAAGACTCCCAGACCCTCTCCCCTGGCCTTTCCTCTCATCATTGAACGGGTAGGATCAAGAGTGAGTTCAGAGAGTCTGCAGGATCGACTGAACAGGATGAAGAAGAGATGGACCAAAGCTTCGTAGCGGCCCTGATGGGTGAGGACTTTATCTTTGATTGCCGTAGGGCTCTCTACTGGCCTCGGCACAAGATTCTCATCGCTGCCGATCTTCACTGGGGAAAAACAGAATATTTACGCTCCCACGGCATGGCGATTTCCGATCGGGTGCTGGAGGCGGATTTAAGCCGCTTGGCTTCGCTGTATCAGGATTACGATGTTCGGACTCTGCTGGTCTTAGGGGATCTTATCCATCACGAAAAAGCTTTGAGTCACGATATCGTGGATATCATCGCGCGTTTTCGTCACGACTTTCCCTCGGAACTTATTCTTGTCAAAGGGAATCATGATCGATTCACAAAATTTCCCGAGAGTTGGGGGATTGTGGAAGAAAAGGATTTTTACTTTGAGGAATTTTACTTCAGTCATGATTACAACAAGAAGGTAAAGCAGTTTCAGTTCTCGGGCCACATTCATCCGCTGTTTCGTTTTAAAGCAGGGCCGGATCTATTAAAACTTCCTTCGTTTATCGTCGATGAGAAGTTCTGTCTTTTACCGGCGTTCTCTTATCTTACGAGTGGGCAGGTAGTGCCCTTAAAGGCCGGTCAGAAAGCGGTGGTGGTTTCGGAACATGGCTTAGATATTTTTGAGAAGTGAAATTTCTTAAATTAAATTTCCTGCTTCAATCTGCCGATATCTATATAATGATTAAACTTAGGCGATCCTTATTCTCTAAATGGTCAGATGTCCTTTTGAATGACATATCGACTGAAGACTTTACAGGAGAGATTCTTAGCATTGATCCAAGTCGCATGATCCAAATTATTAATTACGGAAATTCTAATTATTCAATTTTATATGTTCGTAACACCAAAGTGCTATCTGTATGTGGGCACATCAATGAGGCGGTGGACGAAGGTTTAAGTCATTCGCTCAACGGCGCTGAGTATCGACCATACTGGCGATATATTGCTGACTCCATTTTACTTTATTTACGGTTCTCCATACAGATTCAATACAACTATCTTGTAGCATTTATTTACCTATCAATTATGTTGAACTGGCCTCCCCATCTTAGAACTCTTAATGGATTGCTGAACTTATCTTGGCTGCTTAGTGCGCTTGCTGTTATAGGCTTTGTTGGATTTTCGATCTATCGTCTGAAAGATTTTAGAGCAAACAATGCACCAATGGGTCTATTTAGATTTGAGTTTATAATTGCTTTTTTCATGTTAGTTTGGGGACTAAGCTCTACTAACCAAATTCTTATAGAAAAAGCAAAGTCGAGTAAGCACTACTATAAATTGAATCTTCCCAAGCGATCCATAGCCTCTAAAAAAGACTCAATAAACTAATTCAAAATTTGATCCGAGTTGATTACTCGCCGACTTCTTCATTCGGAAGGGTTCGCTCCATTGCTTTTGCCAATTCCATGCTCTTCGATTGAGTTTTCAGCTTTTCAATAACATTCACCCGTTCCTTGATGGACTTACTTTGGGCTAGTTTAAATTTTGCAAAAACCTCATCAATTGAGATCTTCAAAGCTACGATTCCTTTCAAGAGTTCAGAGTGATCCGCGATATTAGATTCGATGTCAAAATTCGGATCTTGAGACCGTGAGAGAAGTAGCAGAGCATCTTTAAGTTCCTTCTCTTCTTGCGATATGGTCACTTTCCCTCTCACATGGATGCTAATGTAGTTCCAGGTCCCTACGTTGTTTTGAGTTCCATAAAATTCTGGAGAAATGTAGCCCTGGGGACCGTGGAAAATAACCAGGATGGTTTTCGCAGCAATTTTTTTCCAGGCAGGATTCGCCTTGGCCATATGACCGATGAGCTTATCTCCCTGGATGATGAGGGGCAGATGAAAGCTCTCGGGGCGAGAGTTATCGGTGTAGATGATTGTCGCGAAGGGATTCTCTCTAATAACCGAATCGATTTTACTTCTGTCAGTTTCGACGGCGTATTGAGGTGAATACATTGAACCTCCAATAAAAAAAAACCGAGACCAGGAATAAGCCGGATTCTGTTTTCAACCGTCATTCCTCTAGGCCATGAGTTACCCCATGGCTCAAGCGTCCTACCCGTGAGCTCCTCGAGCAGACTCAACGCTCACCTACATGGACTTGCACCTCGTAGAGTTTACCTGGTTTCACTACGCACTTAGGTTGCCCTAAGCCATACATACTTTCTGTTGCACTTGTCCTCGCCTCACGACGGACGGGCATTACCCGCTACGATGCTCTATGGTGTCCGGACTTTCCTCCCGCATTGCTGCCGGCGACAGTCCCCTGGTCTCGGTAAGGCGCATGATACCGGGTAGTTAAGGCTTTCACAATATTTTCAATAAAATTGCTCAAGTATTAGGATGACCCGCCGATACGCTCCTTAGACCAAGGGGTATTTTATGAAGAAACTGACTCTATTCACGGCCTTATCTCTTTCGCTTCTCATGCTCGCTTCCTGCGGGAAGGATAAGAAAAAGAAGAATAATGACATATCTGTCAGTGGGATCCTTCAAAATTGTATGCCTCAGGTGACAAGTGGTCATATGCTTCCCCAAGATATTCAGCAGCAGGTGATGTCATCATGTCAGCAGCAGATGAATTCGAATCCAACTCTTCTTCAGAAAAGACAGACGGGTCAGCCTATCTATTTCACTGTGTCCTATCAGCAGGGTGCTTATAATCCTTATCAAAACCAACAACTTGGTGGGCAGTATCAGCAGAATCCATACATGCAGAATCCTTATCAGCAGAATCCCTACATGATGAATCCTTATCAACAACAGCCTTCATACTATAACGGAAACACCTATACGATGAATGCATATGGTGCGGGCGGGAATGTCATCACCGGATTAAGCATCTACTAAAGACAACATTTTACAAATATTATCTAGC
>CAZPFM010000194.1:0-5588 GCA_964585845.1 uncultured Bacteriovorax sp. | reverse complement strand
GGCAGCAGGTGTTGTCTTTGGGAAACGAGCGCTCCCAAAGATCCTGTGAATTGAAGGCCGCAAAACTTTGGGCGACCATGAGGAGGATGATCCAAGGCATGATAATATCTTATCACTGAGTGCCCGAATGAGAAGATCACTGTAAAAAGGAAAGTCTTCTTAACTCATTGATCTTTCATTCGATGAGTTCACTTTTTCAAAATCTTTAGAGTCAAAGCGGTTGAAAAATTCCCTTGGGCCTAGATTCATTTCCGAGGTCGGGTAGACGAAGGTGAGGCTATTTTCCTTGAATGAACTGATGAGAGTGAGAAGGATATTCTGTTGGAGATCCATGAACGTATCGAAGTCGTCTGAGAGAACCCAGTAAACCGTTTCAATCTCAAGGCTATCCCGGTTGATGGCCTTTAAATGACAGCGCTCGAAGCGGGTGCGCTCGGTGCCATGGACAGCTTCAGTGACAAGTCGGATCGCTTTTTTAATTTCCTTGGGTTCTGAGTAGAGGGGGAGTCCGATGGAGAAGATCACCCGTCGCTCTTTCATGCGCTTAAAGTTTCTGATTCGAGTGGCCAGGATGTCAGAGTTAGAGATGATGATTTGCTCACCCCCTAAAGAGCGAAGTCTCGTTGTTCGTAGCCCAATCTTCTCGACTTCTCCCATGAAGTCTCCCATCACGATGAAGTCTCCAACCACAAAAGGTTTGTCAGAAACGATAGATAGAGAAGAGAGGAGGTCTCCGACGACTTTCTGAAGAGCGAGGGCAACAGCGATACCTCCGACCCCGAAACCTGCGAGAATGGTGGTGATATTGATGCCAAGGTTGTGAAGGGTAAAGAGAAGAACTACCGAGAGAAGGAGGAGCTTTACCAGAAATTGAATAAGACTGATGGAAGTTGCCGCCGCGGGATTTTTGCGCGTCTTCCGGTTAAAGAAGCTCACGATGGCCGAGTTCACGAAGAGATTGAGCCACACTCCCACTTGAAGCATAGAGACCACGAAAAAGGCCCGGTTGATGTAGGTGTTATAACGACGCTCGTGGGGAATGAGCTTTAAGGCGATGAAGACCGAAAGGGCAAGCATGAAAATATGAGTGGTGTGCTTTAAGGCCACCACCAGGAAATCATCCCATTGAGTTGTTGTTTTCTTGGCGTAACGAGCGATCACATTCGTGAGGATCTTCCGGAAGCCGAGGACAATGAGATAGACGAGGAGCGGAGCCCCTACAGCATAGATCCATGGATTGGCCCGCATCTAATCCTCCACGGCTGAGAGGAAGTTCTGAAGAAAGGCGTTCACATCCTTTTGCTCCGGAATGTAATTGGGCGCGAGGGATTCTTCCCGACCAACTTTTACACAATGGGCCTTTATCCCCGGCACTCCCTGAAGGGCCGCGAACATATCCTCATCGGTGGTATCATCTCCGATGGCCACCACGACCTCAGGCTTACTCTTCAGAGCATCCAGCCACTGACCCACAAAATAGCCCTTGTTGGCATTCACGGCCTTAACTTCAATCACCATTTTTCCCCGGTGAACCTGCACTGGCTGGTTCATGAGAATCTCTTCAAGTTCAAAGAAGAGTTTATGGGCAAGAAAGTCAGCAAAGGCCTGGGGAGAATTCCGGTAATGCCAGGTCACGGCATGACCTTTATCCTCGAAGAAACTTCCGGGTGTGCGGGATGTATAGATCTTAAGAATATCGACGACGGATTTTTTCCATTTGAGATTATCCACGTCAACAAGAGACTTCCATTTCTTAGAATCCGGAACATAGGTATAGGCCCCGTGACAAGCGGCCAGAGGGAACTCGAAATCATTTTTCAGGAACTGATCCTGGAGAAATTCCTTATCCCGTCCACTGACAACCACAAAGTCGCAGTCGGCGTGAGCGATCTTCTTTAAAATCGCTACTGTTTCTTTAGTGAGTTCCACCTCGTGAGGAAGAGAGGAAATAGGGGCCAGAGTTCCATCGAGATCACAGAAGAGTGTGACATGTTTTCCCTGAAGATCCTTAAGCCATGGGAAATTTCCTTTTTCGGCCAGAGTCACACCAGTGTCTTTTTCCACAGACTCTCTATGGAGATCCCGGAGAAAGACCCGGGCCCATTCAGAAGAATTGTACTGGAGTAAAAATTCCCGCATGGCCTGCATATCCCGGGCACGTTTCTCTTCAGGAAGTTCGAGAGTGGATTTAATCTTCTGGGCGGTTTCTTCAATATTCCAGGGATTAATGGAGATGGCATAACTGAGTGTTGAATGCGCACCTGCAAACTCTGAAAGAAGAACGGCTCCGGGGTATTTTTCTTTCTGAGAAACAATGTATTCCAGACAGACGAGATTCATTCCATCCCGTCGGGAGCCGATGTACATGATGTCGGCCAGCTGATAGAGGGCCGAGAGTTCATACTCTGAAACTCCATGGTAGAGATAGAGAACCGGCATATAGGCCGGTGTCCCGAATTCTCCATTGATATTAGAGACGAGTTGCTCGATGCGAGTTTTTAAGCGCTGATACTCAGGAACTTCCGTGCGGGAAGGAATCACAACCTGGATCATCTGGACCTTGCCCCGGTATTCAGGATTTTCTTTTAAGAAGCGCTTGTAGGCCCTGAGCTTTAAAACCAGACCTTTAATGTAATCGAGGCGATCCACGCCCAGAATCCACTTCATGTCTTTTTTATTTTGTTTATAGCTATCGATGAATTCGTGGGTTTTCTTTTCATCGGCGAGTTTAAGAAAATGCTTGGAGTCGATGGATATCGGATAGACACCCATGGTTTCATCCTGAGGACCTTCTCCCAGAATCCGGTGAAGGGTACTCCTGAAGTGATTGAGATAAGTCAGATCGTGGAATCCAATCAAGTGACAGTGACGAAGAGACTCGAGAATTTCTTCCCGCTGAGGCAGTTCCCGAAAGATCTCTGAGCTCGGAAAAGGGATGTGGAGGAAAAATCCGATTTTAAGATTAGGATTGGCCTTCTTCAAAAGACCCGGAACGAGCATGAGTTGAAAGTCATGGACCCAGATGGTGTCTCCCTCTTTGACTTCCTTTAAAATGCTCTCTGCGACGAGACGATTAATTTCTTTATAACATTTCCAGCCTTTTTCGGAGTGCATCACCATGGAGCGCTCGTAATGAAAAAGTGGCCAGATAACATTGTTGCAGTACTCATTATAGTAATGATGATAGGTGTCTTTTGGCACAATGATGGGATGGGAATAGATATTGCCACTAGGTGTCTTCTTGGCAAGTTCCACAAGGGAGGGGTCAATATCGTCAGTGAGAATCCCCATCCAGAGGAAGTCACACCCCACCTTCTTTTGATCCAGTCCTTTTATTGCGGAGACCAATCCTCCGGCGCTGGGCTTAAATTTTTTCTGTTTGTCGTCATAAGAAATAGGAAGGCGGTTACTAATAAGCAGGCAGCGGGACATCATATCCTCCGTTTGAATCGGCGTGAATAATAGACTAAAATTGCGTGATGAAGAAGGCTCATAGATATAATTTAGGTATCACCGGTAACTGTCACTACTTAGCTTACGTCGCGCAAGATTCCGGTGTGGAGTGGATGTGCTGGCCCTATATGGATTCAAGTTTTGTCTTCGGACACCTTCTTGATGAAGTAAAGGGCGGAACATTTAAGGTTATTCCAGAAACAAAGTTCACCTCTAAACAGCGCTACATTGAAAACACCGCTATTCTGGTGACAACTTTTCATTGTGAAGACGGGGCCTTTGAAGTTATTGACTTCGCTCCTCGCTTCCAGGTCTATGAGCGCTTCCATAAGCCTCTGCAATTTTTCCGAAAGATCAAACGTCTTAAAGGGCAACCAAAACTGCGGATCCTGTGTTCTCCCCGGGGTGATTATGGGGAATCAAAGCCAGAGATGTTTGTGGGAAGTAACCACATCAATTTCAAGGGACTGCATTTTCCATTGAGGCTCACGACTAATGCCTCGAAGTCCTACATTATGGAAAATCGCTACTTCAGCCTGACAGAAGATATTTACATGATTCTCTCTGGAGGAGAGCCTTTCGAAGCTCCGCTCCAGCAGACCTTTGAAGAGTTCTATTACAAAACAACTGTCTACTGGCGAGACTGGGTGAAAGAAACCTATGTCCCTCCAATTTTTCAGAAAGAGACCATCCGCTCAGCAATCACCATCAAGATCCATCAATTCGAAGACACCGGAGCAATTATCGCCTCTGGAACGACCTCTCTGCCTGAGTATCCGGGGTCTGGCCGAAACTGGGACTATCGCTACTGCTGGCTCAGGGATTCCTATTTTTCTCTGGCGGCCCTGAATTCATTGGGACACTTCATGGAGGCCGAAAAATACCTTCAGTTCATTCATAACGTGCTCGACAGTGGAGTTCCCCTTCAGCCGGTCTATAAGATTAACGGCGAAGCCGACATCACAGAAAGGGAAATTCCCCTCACGGGTTACCGGAGGAATTCTCCGGTACGGGTCGGAAATGCGGCCTATTACCAGAAGCAATACGACTGCTTCGGGCAAGTGATCTTAAGTCTTCTGCCTCTCTACACCGATGAGCGCATCATCCACCGCAATCAGATGATGTCCCTTGAGATTCTTCATTCTCTTCTTAATCAGATTCTGGAAGTCATGGACGAGCCTGATGCAGGAATCTGGGAGTTCAGAGGAAAAAAGCAGAAGCATCTGGAAACCTATATCTTCCACTGGGCCGGAGCGAAAGCGGCAGCGAAGATTTCTACTTACTATAGTGATGCCAAACTCTTCGATCTTGCCATGCGAATCGAGAATCTTGCTAAAGAGAATATCGAGAAGTGCTACTCAAAAGAGCACGAGTGCTACATGTCTGATCAAACACTCACTTACTATGATGCCAGCGCCTATCTTCTGATCGTATTAAACTACCTGGATCCAAAAGATCCAAAGACGGTGAAGCATTTTGAAAAACTCGAAAAAGAGCTCCTCTCACCGGAGGGCATGATGTATCGATACCGGGCAGAGGATGATTTCGGTGACACTCATGCAACCTTCCTCATTTGTACCTATTGGTATATCGAATCCCTGGTTTGCCTGGGGCGACTGGAAGAGGCCAATCGCTCCCTGGAGAATATTATTGCTCACTCCAATCACGTGGGTCTTCTTTCTGAAGATCTGGCCAGTGACGATGGCTCCCAGTGGGGGAATTTCCCTCAGACCTATTCTCATGTGGGGCTCATCAACGCCGTTTGCCGACTGGCCCGTAAACTTGATAAGATGATCTTCGAATGAAATCACTTCTCTCTGGGCCAGCTATCTTTTTCTTTGCGGGTATCATCGTCACCGCTATCCTCTTCGGAGCGGTGGATTTTGAGTATGGCACAACCAATTTCTGGGAGAATCACGGGGTCTTTTTTCTGATCTTTATTTCATTCTTCCCACGTCTCACACTCCTTTTTTCTTCTGTCGCGACAGGAGGAATTCTTTGGTGGCTTGGGTTTATTTTCTACCCAAGACTATTAGTCGCAGTCCTTGCCACCATGGCCTACCTCCAGACCAATCCGCTTCTGGTAGGGATCGCCTGGTTTGTTGCCATCTCCGGAGAGTTTGCAGAGAAGAAGG
>CAZPFM010000193.1:0-5602 GCA_964585845.1 uncultured Bacteriovorax sp. | reverse complement strand
TGGTAGAAGCAATAGGATCTCTTTTAACTGAGTTTGAGTAGTAAGCACGCTTCATACGAGAAACGTATCCAGAAAGTCCCTGACCCTTATTAAGGATTTTCTCAGAGCCGAAGGCCTTGCCAGAGTCAGCGATAAGAAGAGTTGATCCATCGGAGAGGAGTTCAAAACCAAGAACCTTGTGCTCTTTCATGATGTCCTGGATGTGACCAGTGAGCTTGGAGAAAAAGACAACTTCATCAAGGTTGCTCAAAAGAACTGTCGAAAGAGTAGCAAGTTCGTTGTGGTTTAAAGCTGTTTTCATAGTCTCCCCTTTTACACTTTGGAAAAAGTTTTGATTAAAAATTACACAGTGCGTTAGTGAGAAGATCTTACAATTTGCCTGAATTTTTTACAAGACTAATTTGGTGCGGTGTTTAAAGAAAGTGCAAAAAGCCACTCTAATCCACAAGTTAGACACTCTCCCGAATGCTCTAAACCCTTGAATTGTCTAAAGTTTTGACAGCGAAAATGACACAAAATTCATTCAAGTTACTGAAATAACTGGCTCAACTCTTGCTTCTTAGGGGTCAGTCTCAATGATGAACATTTTCAAGGAGCAAATTATGAATCATCTGGAATCTGACATCGCTACTATGCATCCCCTTTTAAGCTGGCGATCCATCATCGCAGGCCTACTTGTCTCATTTTTCATCATGGCAGGTCTCCTGGGCCTTGGCTTTGCCATTGGCGGGATCTCCATGAATGAGGATTCAACTCTGGGAGGAATCAGCACCTTTACCGGAATCTGGTTTGGAGCATCCGCCCTGGTCTCTCTTTTCGTGGGCTCATTTTTTGCCACGAGAATCTCTAAGTTTCAAAACGGTTTCATTGGCTCCGCCCAGGGTCTTATCATCGCTTCTCTTTTCCTGGGCTTTTTTGTCTATCAGGCAGGAGCTCTCGTTGGAAACGTTGGTAGCCTGGCTGGAAACGTGATCGGTGGAACCGCCAAGGTTGCAGGTCAGGGAGTTTCTGAAGCGACTCAAAGCCCTGAGGTGCGGGAAACATTCAATCGTGTCCTTCGTAACACCATTGGGGATCTCAACATTCAAAGCAATGTGGAAACAGTGGCCATCAATGTAGGGAACAGACTTCTGCGCGGAGACGAAGAAGGTGCTGTGGACTATCTCTCCATGGAAACAGGTATTTCCCGTGAAGAGGCCCGGGAGCGACTCTCTGGTCTTAGAATGCAAGCTGAGGAAGCGGTGGGAGATGCGAAAAACATCGCAGGAGATGCTCTCAAGACAACGGGATGGACACTCTTCTTACTCGTTCTTTTCGGTGCCTTCAGTGCCATCGGTGGTGGTGTTCTTGGTTCGCGCATGAATCTGCGAAAACCACTTTCCATTCGTCAGGCCGAGGCCGGAACGATTGAAGTTCACTAATAAAAAAGGGAGTCGAAAGACTCCCTTTTTTTCTTGTTAAGGAATGTGCGTCCAGGTCGGTGAGTTGGCCCGGCCAAAATCATTAGTCAGCTGACCTATGATCTCCCCTTCCCTGTTCATGATGAAGATCTCTTGAGCGGCCTTGCCTTTTGACACCATCTTCTTTGAAGTAAAGACGATAAACTCACCATCCGGTGAATAGGCCGGCTCTTCATTGGAGCCCATGTTTTTTGTCAGTCGGGCGAGGTTTGTCCCAGTGGAATCGATCCGATAGAGATCAAAGCCATTATCCACCCAGGAAGCGTAGACAATTTCTTTACCATCCGGTGAAAACCTCGGAGTGGCGTTGAATTTCCCAACGAATGAAATTCGTTTTACATCTTTTTCCGTTACCGTGGGATCCATCGTGTAGATATTGGCCTTACCAGCGCGGTTAGAGAGAAAGGTCATAAGAGAGCCGTCATGAGTCACAGACGGGTCAACATCATCGGCGTAGTGGGAAGTCACCTTCCGCATGCGACCGGAGCTGAGATCAAGTTCATAAACGTCAGGATTTCCACCATAGGAGAGAGTCAGGTAAACACTATTCCCGCGGCCTGTATAGATTGCTCCGGAGTTAATCCCAGGCTTGGAAGAAACGGTGTCGAACTTTTTTGAAGAAAGATCATAGGTCATAAGATCAATATTCTTGATGTAGTGAACCTTCTTTCTTGTCACAACCTTTTTCTGTTTAATAAGGGAGAACATGATCTTAGAGTTATCAGGTGCTACCGCTGGAGAGAGAACGATGGAGTTAAAATCGGTTATCTTCTCCACTCTTCTGCCATCAAAATCCATCACATAAAGTTCCTTCTGAGTGTCTTTACCCTTACTCGTGCGATCCGAGATAAAAACAATTTTGGAAAGAAAGATCGAGGGCTTTCCGGTGATGGCCGTGTAGATGGCATCGGCCACCTGATGGGTCTTAGAGCGCACATTATCTTTTTCGATCTCAAAAGATTTAGAAAAAATCTCTTTTCCTGTCAGAACGGAATAGACCTTGAATCGGGCATCAATCCCGGAGGAGCCTTCCGGTGAAAACTGTGGAGCAACCCAATAGGTGATTCCGCTTCCCTTCCACTTTTCAAAGTTTGGAGTTGAAAAGCTATTCTTTCCTTTATCGGCATAGTCCACTGTCTCAAACTTATGCCGGTAAAAAGCAAAGTCATTGCGAAGAGTTTCCAGGATCTCAGAGGCAAGATCTTTTCTTGAGCCCGAGACCGAACCTTCGAAGTCATCCACCACCAATTTGTCTTTATCCTGATTGGCCTCTCCTACGGCAATAACTGAATCCTGCGCAAGAGCAGGAAGTGAAAGGAGTAGAAAGAGAGAGAAGAAGAAAGTCTTTGTCATAAGGTCTCCTAATTAGAGAGGGAATCCCAGGATCACTCCATAGCGAGTGAGTCTTACACCCACGGCTTCAGGAGGTGCGGCAAAAGGAGCGGACTCTCGGATTGCATTGACGGCCCGGGAGTCAAATTCACTATTTCCAGAGGATTCGATGAGTTCAGTTTTAAGTAGTTCACCGGTGACAGAGATGTAAATCTTCACCCGGGCCTTGAGGTTCTGCTCAAGAAGATAAGTCGGAAGTCGCCATTTTCCACGGATGGCACCTGGAAGAGTCTGCACATAGGAGGAAAATTCAGAACTCGGTCCATCGGTGAAGTCTCCTGTGAGAGCACTCCCCTGACTGAGCTTATTTCCTTCGAGGACAAGAGCTTCGAGGTTTTTATCACCGGTGGCCTGGCTTTTCCCGGTCTTGGTATTTTTCTTATCAATTTTTTTATTAGAGTATTCATTAAGGGTACTCAGGAAAGAACTCTTCTTTTTTTCCTTACCCTTTTCCTGGATGACGAGATCACCATCCTTAATGACATCTTCTGAATCGGTTTTCGTCGGAGCCTTTTCACCTTTAGCGACTTCAGGCTCTTTCGGGATCTCCGCAGATTTCTTTTCGAGTTCCTTAAGTTCCTGAACCGTGAACTTCGGCATTCCCACCACATCTACCCGGATGGAAGAGCGGATGATCTCGATGTCATTATTTCCAAATATTTTCTGAATGAGCTCTGAGCCCACTACCGCCAGGGCTACCACCGCAATGTGAAGCCCGAGGGAGAGAAGAAAACTTTTGGAGTCTGAGAGCGCCGATTGAGTCACGCTATTTTTTCTCCGATTCAGTCACAAGAGCAATGTTGCTCACGCCGGCCTTCTTAAGACTGGCGATAAGTTGGGCCACTTTCTCGTAACGAAGAGAGTAATCAGCACGCAGATAAACCACGTCCGTCTTCTGATCCTGAAAAGCTTTTAGGATCTTTTTAATGAGATCCCCTTTTTCGACTTTCTCCTTTCCGAGAAAGTACTGCTCACTTGGTGTCACAGACAGAATGATAAGCTCAGGACGAAGTCCTACGTTATTTACTTTCTGTGTCTTCGGGAGCTTCAGGTCGATGCCCGAAAAAAGCATCGGAGCCGTTACCATAAAGATCACAAGGAGAACGAGCATCACGTCCACTAGAGGTGTGACGTTGATGTCGGAAACAGGACCTTTCTTTCCGCCGGTCTGCATTCCCATGAGCCTAGTCCTTTTTGATCAGGATGGAGCGTTCGATGAGATTCAGGAAGTCCTGAGAAAATGACTCCATCTGAGAATTAATCGTCGTGATCTGATTATTAAAAATGTTGAAAAACCAAACGGCCGGAATAGCGGCCGCAAGACCCACAGCTGTAGCAATCAGGGCCTCGGCGATCCCTGGCGCAACCGCTTCAATACTTCCGCCGCCACTGGAAAGACCGGAGAAGGCGTCGATGATACCCCAGACGGTTCCGAAGAGACCGATAAAGGGTGTGATAGATCCAATTGATGCCAGAGTGGAGACCCGGACATCCATTTTTTCATTGGCCGTGTTGAAACCTGTTTTAAGGGCACGATCAAGGGCCTGGAAGCCGTGGCTTGAAAAATACTGAGCAAGACTTCCCTTCTGTCCGGAGGAGAGCTTCTCACTGATACGGTTGAGCTCCTCATAGCCTTTACGGAACATCAGACTCATCGTGGAGTCATGATTTTCCGTCGCTTCACGATTGATGTCAGCGATGGAATTATTGGCGCGGAAAAAATTGTGAAAGCGCTCGTTGGCTTCTCGGATGAGTTTTAGCTCCTTCCACTTTTGAAGAATAATGGTCCATGAAAGAACACTCGCTAAGATAAGGAGGATCAGAACTCCCTTAACGACAAAACCACTCTGTAAAAGAATTTCCCAAATGTTTAATCCACCGTGCATGTGTCTTCCTTAACGTGAAAATTTGCGTAGCGAGTACGCAATTCTGTCTCTGAATTGGTAATACGCAAACGATATCACCCAAATAACAGCTAGAAAAGAGAGTCCAAGTTTTCTCTCAACTTTGAAGGGAGTAAAGTCTGACCCCCAGACCGGGTCAAGGCCCACGAAAGCGGCCATCGGGGCAACAAAAAGAAGAAGAAAGCAGACGACGTTGCTCCAACTCGTAAAACGCTTCCCACTTAAAAAGAGAAGGGCCGAGAAACAAAAAATAACAAAAGGTAAATGACCGTAGTAATCGGGCACGGTCATCTTGAAGGCCAGTGAGAAAAGGGCGAGGTATCCAAGACCCAGTGGCAGGCGGATGTTCCGGCGCTTAGTGGCCAGAACATCGTCAAGATGGGCCATAACCACAAATTCGATAGCAAAGAAAAGAAAGGATCCCGCGAAGGCCACAATCTGATAGTAAAGAAAACTCGCACTCTGCTGAGCGTAGCTGACCTTACTTAAAACGAGATAACTAATGAGCATAAAGCAGGAAATCACTACCGCCGGTAACTCCGGCCAGTGCAGAAGCTCTCCCACAAGACTCTTAAGAGATTTTAACTGGTAGAGCCGCATGCTGAACCAACGGTGCAGAAGAAAGAATGAGAGAAGCTTGGAGATGATAAGAATCTCCCACTTATTATTGTGAAGCCAGGACTCGACGATCCCGATCTCATGATTCAAAAGAAAATGGAAAAAGGCGCCGATGGAGCTAAAGATTAAGACACCTGCCACGTACATGAGCTGATAGGCCGCATAGTAGCGAAGGCTTCGGAGCAAACCCGAATCGATCATCAGAGCACTTTCTCGTCTGGACTGAGC
>CAZPFM010000192.1:0-5752 GCA_964585845.1 uncultured Bacteriovorax sp. | reverse complement strand
GCCGTGGAAGGTGACTGGCCCGCCTGCCAGGGGATTGACTCCTATGTAAAGGGTAAGAGCCAAGATGCCCTTTCCACCATGCGCGGCTTTTCCCGCTGGCCCACCTGGATGTGGGCAAACACTGAGATTCTTGAGCTCATGGACGAACTCCGGAAGCTCAATGAAAGTGTGGCGGATCCCGCAGGCTTTCATGGTCTGGATGTTTATTCTCTCTTTGAATCGCTGGATGAAGTGTTAAAAATGCTTAAGTCTTACGATGGAGATCTCAGAGACAAGGTCGAAGAACTGTATTCATGTTTTGAACCTTATCGCCATGATGAGAGGGCCTACGCCCGGTCTCTGGTGAAGTTTCCCCAGGGCTGCCGAAAGGAAGTTACCCAGGCGCTCAAGGAAATCCTCGCGGCTAGACTTCAGGATGGGGAAAAGGTCTTTGACTTAGAACAGAATGCGCGGATTATAAGAGAAGCTGAACAGTATTACGCGGCAATGGTTTCATTGGAAGATGACTCCTGGAATGTTAGGGATCAGCACATGATGACCACATTGGAAGATCTTCTTTCTCATTACGGTGAAGGTTCAAAGGCCATCGTCTGGGCCCATAATACTCATATAGGAGATTACCGGGCAACGGATATGCTGGTTCGAGGTGAGGTCAATCTCGGAGGTCTTGCCCGACAAAGATTTGGTGAAGAGAATGTCGCCCTCATCGGTTTTTCAACTTATGAAGGGGAGGTCATTGCCTCACACGCCTGGGACGGACCAACTCAAAAGTTAAAGATTCCCCCAGGGAAACCAGAAAGTTTGGAAGAAATCCTTCATGGGCTTGTTCCTCAAATCGGTGCTTCCCACTATTTTGTGAATTTAAAAAATGCTGACAGCCACTCATCTTTAAGGAAGGTGATTGGTCATCGTGCGATAGGTGTCATCTATTATCCGGAGCTTGAACAACGAGGCAATTACGTCCCGACGATTCCGGCCGGCAGGTATGATGGCCTTATCTTTTGTGACCGAACCAAGGCCCTAGAGCCTCTGAATGTGAAATTTGCTAAGGAGAAGATACCCGAATCCTATCCTTTCGGGACACGCATCTAGAGATCCACCGGTGTGGATGGGCCACGGAATTTTTCTCCATCCCAGCTCTCAAGAAGATTCAAGCTAATGAAGCTTTTGTCTTTTTCAAAAAGACAGCGTCTGACGGTAAAGTTAACCCGCGAGTAGATGACACTCTCTAAAGATCCCCCCAACATCTCACAGAGGATCGCTCCCGGTCTCATTCCTGCTTCCACCTCATGCTCAATCTTTTTTAGGTCTTTGATAAATCCACATGAGAGGTCCTGACAGTTACGGGAGATAAAGTAGGTGGGGTCACTCATAAAGCAAGCTTCTGCCTTTTCAGTCTTGTCCACATCTTCACTTACAAAGTTTACTTCTTCGCATTTAGCAAAGGCAGATGCCGTGCTGAGGCAGAAGAGTGTGATGAGCAGAATAAGCCTATTCGATACTTGTAGTGCCAAAGACATGCTCCAGGAGTTGTTCTTCCGTGGCCACAAAGTAGCCCGGGTGTTTTGCAGAAGATCTGGCCTTAAGACCCGCCGGAACTTTCCAGTCCGGGCCCCAACTGTTTCTTATGAGGTACTGGCATTTTCCGCCGATCCATTTTCTTCCTGCCACGATGCCGCCGTGGAAGCCATGGGAGCGCTCTTTAGGAGGCTGGATCAGTCCCCCAGTAATATAGGAGACTGCTGTAGGTATTCCTCCCGAGAGGGCCCGGTTGATCTCTTCAAGCATCTGATAGCGACCTTCATCCACAAAGGTTCTCACACAGTCTTTACGTACCATATTGTTGAAGTTTTTTATGTTCGCAGGCGACTTACCCGGTGGAACTCCTGTTTTGGTCTGGCCAGTGCAGGACTCCTGAGTGAGTTTCTTAACGAATTCATCTGAAGAAGAACTTTGGGCCGCAAGGGTTTCAATCGTCACAGGAGAAAGCACCGGATACATCCTTCGGAGTTCTTCCTGAACTTTCTCGGAAGAGAACCTCGTGCTGGATTCTAATGCTTCCCGGATATCCGCGAAATCCACAGATTTAGAACTCTGAGGCAACTCGCACTCCCCAATGACTCCCTGGTAGTAGGCGAGAACTTTTAGATAATCCTTCTTAAGAACCCCGTCACTAGAGGGAAGAATGGATTCTGGACAGAGCCCCTCTTTCATCCCCGTAGCAATGGACTGGTGGACTAATCCTCCGTGGAATCCCCCGATATAATCAAAGGTCGTATACGGTCCTGGTTCCGGATCATTGGGACATGTCTTTCCTGGAGACCGAAGCTTTTGCTGCATCTTGGTTGCCAGGTGGAGGGCCGAATAACGGTCAGGATTATTGTAATTCATCAGGTCGACGGCGGTGAAAGCATAGCAGGTTCCAGCTGTCTGATTCCTCACCGGTCCAAGGCCATCAGAGATGTCCACAGATGTGCAGGCTTCCTTTGTCATTCTGGGCACGGCCCCGGGAAAAGGAGTGGCTCCGTCCTGGACTTCGAGTTTAGTCTGTCCGTGGGCGATAGAGAGAATAAAGAGGGAGAGAGTGAAGTATTTCATTCTCGGTCTTATCGGTGGAAATTGAAATTTCCATGAGGCATGTGGTATGGCCCGGGGCATTCTTACTCAGTCTTTTTGAACAAGCATTCCTAAATACTTAAAACCTTATCCGCCGCTTCTACTCCAGATTGGCTTTACCTTTGCAATTGTCCCAGGGCATGTCGACTCGAAAACTAAATCTTAAACGACTCGGATCCAAGAAAGTGCTCATCGTTGATGACGATGTAGACCTGCGAGAATCATTCGATATGGTGTTCCGGCTTGAGGACTATGATGTCCTTTCCGCTAAGGATGGCGCCGAAGCCATGGAAATTCTCGGCAAGCTTTCGGAAAAGGATCTTCCGGACCTGATCCTGCTCGACTATCAGATGCCCCGGATGGATGGGGTGACTTTCAGTCAGCTTAAGGCGAGGAATGAAAAACTTGCCACTATCCCTGTCGTTCTTTTGAGCGCCTCCGGAGATAAAAAAGATGTTCAGGAGAAGGCCCTCGCCAATGCCTACGTTCAAAAGCCCATCGAGTTAGGAAGGCTCCTTGAAATCGCTCATCACTTTCTCCATCGGATGGAGACTTCTAAATTTTCTTTTTTGGTTTAGTAGGGGAGTCTGACGGTGAAGGTGGTTCCTGAAGGGGCATCGCTTGTGACAGAGACCTCACCTCCGTGCGCTTCTACGAGCGCCTTCGTGAGTGTTAAACCAATGCCCCATCCTTTCGTCGATTTTTTTGCTGCCTCTGATCGGTAATGAACCTCGAAGATTTTCATGAGATCCTGAGACGGTATTGGGTTCCCGGAGTTATTGACCTTGATGAAAGTCGAGCTCTCGTCTTGAGTGAGGTCTACTTTGACAGGAGTTCCCTTGGCCCGGTACTTATTTGCATTCGAAAGAAGATTCTCCAATATGCGAATGTAAGCTTCGCGGTCTACCCGGGTACTCACATCCCTCTGAATGTTAAAATGAAGTGACTCTCCGAAAAGAGGCTGCATATAGATGAGGATGGACTCACTAAGCTCACTCAGATTCAGGAGTTGTGGGACAAGCGGAACATCTTGACCAGCTTTGAGAAGACTCGCATCCAGCAGATCCTGTATCATTTTGTCTGCACGTTCCATCGTGCTGGAAATCCGCTTCAGGTAGGTTCGTCGTTTTTCTTCATCTCCGGCCCGGATCGCCAGCTCAACGGAGAGTTTCGCTGCCGTTAGTGGTGTGCGAAGGTCGTGGGTCACGGCCTGAACAACAGTCTCACGTAACTGCCGCTCGGCTTCTATCTCTCGATTGGCGATCACTCTTCGAGTCACGTCAACAGCGTGATCAAAGACCCCGATCGGAGTTCCGTCAGAGTCTGTGATTTGAACATAAGAGACATCAAAATATTTTTCTTCCAGGCTTCCCTCTGATTTTGGAATCAAGGCCAAGACTTCTTTTCCTGTGAAAGGGACTCCCGTTCTCAGAACGCGGAGTAGGAGCTCATCAAAGCCCTGGCCTTTGAGCTCTGGAACAGCTTCGAGGAGTGGCTTCCCGATGAGTTCACGGCCAGGAAAAATCTCCTGGTACCTTAAATTGATATTCTCAAAAGTTAAATCCTCCCCCTGCCAGTAGGCAAGGGCTGCAGGAGCAGATTCAAAGATCGCTTTAAATTTCTTTTGTTCACGGGAGAGAGAATTTCGAGTCTCCACGAGTTCGGTGACGACCCGGGATGTTCCGAAGAAGCGCACCGGACGATCTCCCTGGAAGCTGATCGTGCCTCTGGCCTCGATCCATTCGATTCCACCTTCTGTTTGAATCCGGTAGGTACATAGGTAGCGTTTTTTCTCGACAACGGCCGCATCGATCGTGGCCTTCACACGTTCTCTGTCCTCCGGGTGTATTGACTCAAAGACATCGGCAAGGGTTGAGCCGGCGCTGATACCCCAGTCATTTTGCATCTGGGTGTTGAAGACGATCCGGTCACTCGGTATGTCCCAGTCGTAAAATCCTACGGCCATCATTTCCAGGGCAAGACCCATCTGGTCCACTGTCTTGTCACTGCGCTCGCGCATCTGCACATTTGAAGTTGTCTCCAGTGCGGTGGTGAGAACTCCCTTGACCTTGCCACTCTCATCCAGCAGTGGAGAGCAAGAGTAGGTAAAGTATGCGTCTTTTATCATTCCGTTTCGACGTACGGGGATGAGAAGGTCCGATCGCCAGAAACTCTCTCCGGCCATCGCACTTTCAAACTGGCTCTTGGTAATCTTATACCAGTTCTCTTCCCAGACTTTTTCGCCCTTCTCTCCTAAGGCATGCGGGTGCTTTGATTCACCAAGGATGGGGATGATTCCATCGTTGTAAAAACAGATGGCCTCTGGTCCCCAGAAAACCAAGCTCGGTTGAGGAGAGTTAAAGATGATGTTCAGAGTCTGAATGAGAAGGGGATCCCAACTCTGCATGGGCCCAAGTGAATGAGTGCTCCAGTCTCTCCTCTGGAGGGCTTGGTAGGAGAGTTGCTGGTGCAAAGAATGTATCCTCATAAGAGCGCACTCTTAGCATGTTACCCATTGCAAGTGAACCCTCTGTGTACGAGAATGGTAAATAAAGTGTTGCAAAAAAGAGGTATTCTATGACGAATATTGAGAAGATGGTCCCCTGGGGTGATAAGGAAAAGGCTGACTGGCTCTCAGAGCAGAAGGTCCAGCGATCCTACTTAAAAGAGGTCATCCCTAAGATTGAGGCCCTCGCCGCCAGGGTCGAGGTCCTCTCCTATGGGGTCCTGACCTATGAGCGTGAATTTCCTCTCTATCTATTGCGCTCGAAAAACTTTGACTCCGCTAAGCCTATTGTCCTCATTACTGGAGGGGTCCATGGCTACGAGACAAGTGGAGTTCACGGAGCCCTGGCCTTCATGGAGCGTGAACTGGACTCCTATTCTTCACACTTTCGGATTCTCTGCGCGCCCTGTCTCTCTCCTTGGGCCTATGAGACGATCAATCGCTGGAACCCAAAGGCAATTGATCCCAATCGGAACTTCGTGAATCAAAGTAGTTCGCAGGAGTGCTCCTTTTTCCTCGAGGCGCTTGGTCCCTACAAAGATCAACTCTTGGCCCATTTCGATCTCCATGAGACCACGGACACCGACAACACGGTCTTTCGTCCTGCCCTTCAGCAGCGGGATGCCAAGG
>CAZPFM010000191.1:0-5768 GCA_964585845.1 uncultured Bacteriovorax sp. | reverse complement strand
GGGATGAGCTTTAAGCAATCATCTTCCATGATGGCGTAGTACTTCGGTGGAAGGACATAGAGATGACAGGGCTCAATTTTCTGCTGATGCTCAATGGTCTTGACCTTAAGCGGACTGAGAGAATCGAGGATATTTGTGAGTACTGATGCGTGCTCGCGGGAGAGATGGGGAACGACGATAAAAGACATGGACTCGTGGCACATGGCCTTTGAGATGAGCTCCCGCATGGGGGGTAGTCCTCCTGCTGAGGAAGCGATGCCGACAAGAAATATTTGATTAGATCCAGCCATACGTTACAAATAATACTTCATGCAAGCCTACAGCTCGAATTAATTTAAAATGGATTTAGTTCTCACTAATGGAGTCGTGCACCCAAAGGAATCTCTGCGTCTAGTGAAGGCAGGACTACTTCTTGTTGAGAGTCAGAAAACCCGAGTACGAGAACTTCTGATAAGAACTTACCAATCTGTCTGGGTGGGAAATTAACCACACACATGACTCGCTTATGAATGAGATCATCTTTTGAGTAATGCTTTGTAATCTGGGCAGAGGATTTCTTGATGCCTATCGTGTTTCCGAAATCGATCATCAGTTTGAAACTGGGATTTCTGGCTTCCGGGAAGTCTTGGACTTCTATAATTTCTCCAATCCGAATGTCGACTTTCAGAAAGGTCTCAAAATCAATCTGCGAAGATGCAGGTTCATCAGGTGAAAAATTAATATGCATCAACTATCTGAGGGGATTTTGAAATACTCCACCTTCTCCCCCACCACATGCCCAGCCTCCATCGGCTTGCCAAGCTCATCAATACTCCAAACACTCTCCGGAAGCCTCAAACTCTCCCGCACTCTCTCCATCGTCTGCGGGGCAAATGGATAGAGCATGATCATAAGATTCTTCAGAATATAGAATGAAGTATAGAGCCCATCCACCCTCTCCTGAAGATCATGCCGGTCATCATGAGGCTTAAACTGAGTGAAAAGCGAATTGATATTCCGGGCATAGTTCTCAATCTGCCCAAGGAGTGTGATGTGATCCGACTTCTCCATATTCTTCGTATAGAGCTGAACGATCTTCATCGTCTCCTTCTCATACTTCTCTAAGATCTTTCCATCCGGCACCTTGCCGCCGTAATGAGCATGGGCCGCCGAGATCGGCTTCTCAATGGCGGCATTCATAGGTCCTGCTAAGAACTTATTGCGCTCTTTAAAGGTTTCAAAATCAAAATTGGACTGCTTGTCAGCTAGACCCAGGGTTGAGAGGAAGTATCTCACCTGATCCGCATCAAAGCCCATCTCGTGGATGAGTTGGTCCGCTGAATAGAAATTGCCCCGGGACTTAGACATCTTTTCTCCGTTCACCATAAGGTGAAACACCGAATAGACATCTGTCATGGTGTAGCCATCCTTCACGCCAAGCCACATCGCTCCCTGCATGAGAACATAAAAGTAAACGTTATCTTGTCCGAGGAACTGATAGATCTTCGACTCTGGGTCTTTCCAGAATTTCTCGTAATCTGATTCGGGCTGGCCTTGCTTTTTGAGTGCCACCTTCGTAAATGAAATCGGCGCAATTAAAGAATCCGGCCACACATAGAGAGTCTTGCCCTCCATCTCGGGATCAATCTCTTTGGGAACTGGAATCCCCCAGCTCACGTCCCGTGTGATCGAGCGATGGGCCCAGCCGTCGAGATTCTCCGTGGGAATCCCTTTCGCTTCTAAGGCCTTCTTTCCTGACTGAAAGTCTTCCTTAGATTCAAACTGAACCACGACTTTTTTTCCGGGAGCGTAGCGGGACTTATGCTTTGGAAGCTCCGGTCGCATTTCTTTAAAGGCTGGCTCATGAGTGTTATCGAACTGAAACGCAGGCTGAACGGTCTCGAAGACTTCGTTAAAAACACCTTTGCGCCAGCTCTTCTGCTTGCCTTTGATCCACTCCAGAAGCTCATCGGAGACCTTCCACATGTTGAGCCAGAGGTGAGCGGTGTCTCGAAGTTCTGGTGTTCCGTCACTCAGAGAGGACTTCGGATTAATAAGCTCACTCGGGTCATACTTTGTCCCACAGACCTCACACTCATCTGAATAAGCCGTCTCATTTGAGCAATGCGGATTCGGGCATTTCCCCGTCACATTCCGGTCCTGAAGAAAGCGATTGATCTTGGGATCAAACCACTGCTTGGTGGTCTTCTTCTCCAGCATCCCGTTCTTATTGAGCTTAATGAGAAAGTCCTGACTTGTTTCTTTATGGATGGGATAGCAATCATCCCGGGAAGTTCCCGAGAAGATGTCATAGCTTGTGCCATACTCCTCCAAGGTCTTCTTCTGCTTCTCATGAATCTCATCAATGAATTCTCTGACAGGTTTTCCGGCCTTGATCGCCGCCACTTCCGAAGTGGAGCCATGGTCATCATTCCCGCTGACAAAAAGGACATTCTCTTTCCCAATCAGCATGCGAAGGTATCTCGCCATGATATCCGGCGGAACGATCGCTCCAGCAAGGTGGCCTAAGTGTAAAGGGCCATTGGCGTAGGGCATGCCTCCGGTGACCACCGCGCGCTTCGGGCGGCTTACACGTGAGAGGACATCTTGAACATTCTGAGGGGGAGTAAAAGCAGGTTTATTCATAGGAATAGTTTAGACTATTCCCTACTCAATCTTCAATGTTAATCCCGTGGATCCCTGAGAGCAGGTGTAGGTTCCGACCCAGGCCCCCGCCAGTGGCGAGCCATCCACCACGGTGGTCCGTCTCAGAGTGAATTCCTCACATCCAGGGAACTCGATCACACCGGTAAAGAGATTGCGGTCCTGATTGATTTCCCCCACCAGTGGCACCATGTCGTAATTCTTGGGGCGATTCACCCAGGAGACACCACCGAGCTGAAGCCTTCCGTTTCGCTCATCAAAGACCCCTTCCATTTTAAACTCTCCACTAGGGATCCCGGGAGAATTAACAGAAGGATAAAAACTAAAGGAGGCGCTTAAAGGAATGCGTCTAGGCTGAGGAGGAACAGGCTTTGTTTCCGCTACCTTTTTCACTTCAGGCTCAGGAACCGGCATGGGCTCAGATTTTGTAGGTGTGACCTTCGTTTGCATGAGAGAAACAAAGATCATCACAAACAGAAGATCCAATAAGGATGTGAGCTGAACGACGGGCTTTTTATAGCGACGGTATGCCTTCATGAAAGATAAATACTCGAGAGGATGGAGCGGTACTCATGGCTCTCGTTAATCACGCGCTCAATCTTGGGCTGAAGGGCCGATTCCACCAGCATAAAAAGGATGGAAAAGGTGATCCCGAGAATGGTTGTGTCCATGGCCAGCACAAAGGCGTTGGATAAAGAAGAGACATCGATCTGTCCCCCACTCTGAAAAGCGGTCTCCGCGATGGCAAGGATGGTCCCTAAGATCCCTAAGAGAGGAAAGATCTGAACCAGGGTGGACATCAGAGAAGCAAAGACTTCGATCTTATAATGCCGTCCAAAGACCGGGCGCTCATTCACCCGTCCAGCGTTTTTACAAAATTCTTTTTTTAATTCTCCGTTCTGGGCAATCTTATTGGTGATGAACTGAAGAGCGTTCTGGATTTTTTCATGGGAGTGCTGACTTGAATCCTTATCCGGAGCGTCTGCAAAGCCTTTTAAGAGATTATCCGTGGCATCAAGCAAGGAGTGCTCGTGCTTTTTCATCATGAAGAAGACTGCGATCACCAGGTAGAGCTCAATCGCGGCAAAGATGTAGATGATGTTAAAGATATTCTGGGTGAGAAAACTAAAAAGACTGTGAACAACAGATGAATCCACGCAGCGAACCCCTTATTTGGATGAGATTCTAGTTTAACGGAGAAACCTTAAGGTGCGGACAAAAAAGCTATTTGGTCAGGAACTCTTTTTCCGAAGACGGTAGAGATCCGTCTCCACTCCGTAGAGCATAATTCGTCTTTCAAAAAGAAAACCCAGAGACAGCCCGATTTTCTTTGAGCCTTCATTGCCGGGAGTGATGGTGATGGTGAGCTCTTTTTTTCCAAGCTGGGTAAAAGCGTAATCCACAATTCCTTTGGCAAGCTCCCTTCCAAGACCCCGCCCCCAGTGACTCTCCCGGATCCTGTAAGTCACATCCGGTAGGACTTCCTCTTCAAAAGGAATGGGAGTTATTCCCCCGAGACCAATGATCTGTTGCGATGCCTTTTCCCAGACCGCCCATTTATAGGGATTCATCTTGATCCAAAGCTTCGCTTCTTCTAAATTCTTTTGCCGGTAGTCAGCAATGGTATTGTCTGTGAGCCCCCGGTCATGGGAGAGCTTAAGCAAGGTCTCTGCATCATTTTGCGTCCAGAGTCTTACCAGAAGCCTTTGAGTTTCAAACATAGAATCATTATAATTTAATCATGTTAAAAATCTATCTCACACTTCTTCTCCTCTCTTCCTGTACCCTCTTTCAAAAGAGAGAACCGGAAAAGAAAAAGACCGAAAAGCCAGCGGCACAGGGTTTTCTTTTTGAAAATAAAATCATCCATCCAGAATGCGTGATGCCTCTTCAGGATATGTCATCGGTGGATCTGAATAAATGCAGACCAAAATCCACCATCGTGGTGGAAGAAAAAGGGATCACAACCTATCACCCGAAGAATCAGGGCATGGCCCAGTACAAGGTCATTGGGAATCCTTCTAAGGATGAGTTTCTCATCCGCTATCTCTGGAACGGCGGAGGAAGCGGATTCTTTTCCGGTATTCAGCTCGTGGGTCTTAAGGCTTCAGGCCTTCACCTCATTAAGGACTTCAATCTTGGAGGGGATCGCTGCAATGGTGGCGTCTTGACTCAAGAGTCACCCTCCAAAGACCTGAGGATCCTTCAGAACATGACCCCTATCGATTTTCTTGAATCTTCTCAAACAGGTCGCTCCTTAAATCTTGAGTCCTATGAGGATCTCGAAGCCTCCGCAACAAGTTGCTATGCTCAACTTGTCTATGCTCCTTTTAAGGAGAAGGGCAAACTTGCTTTAGAACTTTTGGGGATAAAAACTCTTGAGATCGGTGATAAGAATACAGACATCCAAACCCGTCACAGCCTCCAGGGCTGCTTTGATGTTCAATTCAATAAGCTTCGGGCCTCCAAAAAAGATCAACTCCTTCAGAAAAAAGACCTGGAAGACTTCGCTCGAAGTTTCAAGAAGGCCTGTCTTTAAATCTGAAAGGATTCATTCAGGCGACTGGTGGAGCGCTCTTTTCTGATGTAATCATCCGGACCAAAAGGATGCCCCCCGAATCCATGCCTCATCATCGCTATGGCCTTATAGTCTATGCGCTCCGTATCCCGGGAGCGGAAAAGCTCCATCAGACTCTGAGCGATGACAGGAGTGGGAACTTCCATATGAAGAGCATCACTTAAGAGCCAGTTCACTTCACCTGTGTCCTCGATATGAGAAGGAACCTTGATTCCTCCGCATTCATGATACTCTGACTCCATAAGATCAATGAGCCAGGAGCGGATCACGGAGCCATGGCGGTAAACCTTAAAGGTTGCATCCATGTCGATCTTCATCTGAGATTTAAATTTTTCCAAAAGGGCCATGCCTTCACCAATGGCCTGAAGCATGCCAAATTCAATTCCATTGTGAATGAGTTTCACGAGGTGCCCGGATCCGCTGGGACCAATATAGGCGTAGGAATTTTCTCCCGCTATTTTTTCTAAGAGAGGCTCAAGAATTTGGTAGGCCTTGGGATCTCCGCCGGCCATGAAGCATCCACCGTTGCGGGCACCACTGACTCCCC
>CAZPFM010000190.1:0-5789 GCA_964585845.1 uncultured Bacteriovorax sp. | reverse complement strand
AACGGGGCGGACCAATCTTCACAAAAGAGATACCTGTCGGGGGAAGCTTAATCACGGAAGAAATTCAACGACAGATGGGAGTGAGCTATGAAGAAGCGGAAGACCTCAAAACAACTGCTGACGACAACGGCAATCTCCCTCAGGAAATTCTGAACATAATCAATGATCAATTAGATAAGCAAGTGAGCGAGATTAGAAAAAATATCAATTTCTATGTAACTCAAGGAAGTGCAGAGAAGGTGAATTTTTGTTATTTGACTGGTGGCTCATCCCTTCTACCTGGCATCGTTGATCGACTGAGAGAAGTGACAGAACTTGAAGTCGAAAGACTCGACGTGCTTTCGAAATTTAAGATCAGCAATAAGTTTGCCGGAGACGAAGATCACTTCTGCGCTGTCTCACCGGTCGTTCTTGGGCTAGCGATGAGGAAGATCTCTTAATGATTAAGATAAATCTTTCCATCAAAGAAGGCGGCGTTGATATCTCAAATTTTGGGGGGCTCGATCTCACGAAAGTAAAGATCAAGGCCCTCATCGTTGTCATTCTTCTTTGGTATATTCCGGATTTTGTCATTTTACCTGTGTGGGAAGAAGAGATTCAGCAAAAGAATGATCAACTTGTTCAGCTTCGGACTAAGCTGAGTGGTTTAAAAGCGGAAGTTGCCAGAGCTAAAGATTATGAAAAACAGATCCAGGATTTAAAAGTCCAGGAGCAAGCACTGGGTCAAAAGCTTGTCGCCGTTAAGGAAGCTATTTCTGTGAAGAAGAATCCAGCTTCTCTTCTCCTGTATGTGGCAAAGAACACTCCTCAGAATCTCTGGATTTCAGATCTCACCCTTGAGGAAGATGTGCTCAATATAAAAGGGGAGGCGCTCGACTATTCATCCATTGGTGAATTCGTTTCTAACTTGCGCTCGTCGGTCTTTGTTAAAGAGGCCAATATCATCAGTACTGTCAGCGAGGCTCGCCCTGAAGATAAGCTACGGGTTGAGCGGTTTGAAGTGAAGTTCGCAATCGGGAGGTATGATAAATGAAGGCATTAAATCCTCTCGTCGCCAATATTCACATCTTTCTTTTGATCTACATTCTCTTCACCGTCTATGAGTCCTGGGAGGCGCACACAGCAGCGATTGAAGCACTGGAATCCGAAGTCCCAGGGCTCCAGCAGCAAATCGCCACGAGTGAGCAAAAAGTAAAAGAGATCACCGATTTTATTAAAAAAGCTGATGAGTATAAAGTCCGGGTTGAAGAAGTGGCGAAGACCATCGAATCTGTTCAGCGGCAGCTCCCTTCGGAAACAAACGACTCCCAGATTATCAGTTTCTTTCAGGAAGAGATGAAGGCGTTGAATATCAAAGATCCTTCCATCATGCCCGGTGGGGAGAGTAGCTCGACCTATTTTATCACCCGGGATTATCGAATCGCCGCTACGGGGACTTTTCTGCAATTTCTCATCTTCTTCGAGCGCGTAGGGAATGCATCCAGAATTTACAACCTCCAGAATCTAAAGCTCTCAGCGGTCAATGAAAGAAAGCGTGGCCGCTTCCAGGTACTGAAGGGGGAAGCCCAAATCCAGGCATACCGTTACAACCCGGAGTTCAAAGTCGACAGAGGTTTCGAGAAGAAGGTAGAGTAAGTTATGAACTTAGTTCTTTCTCTCTTCATTCTCATTCTTTCCATCGGAGCGCAGGCTGCCCCTACGACGGACAAAACTCTCAATGAGTTTTTTGAAAAAAAAACTAAGATTGAAAATCCCCTTGAACTCCGTGATCCATTTAAATCTCCACCAGTCAGAGCAAGCAAGAAGGATGCTGGGGTTACTGCAAAGGGATCCTACATCAGGACTGAAGGGGGGAATTTCGCTAACGTCACGGAAGTACGTCTTGGAGACCTCGATATCTTTACTATAAAGGTGGTCGGTGTTCTCATCGGAAAAGAACGAAGGGCCATGGTGCTGCCGACTCCGGATGCAACAACTCCTGTGATTGTAAAAGAAGGCTCGAAGATAGGACCAGACAATGCTGAAGTTAAGGCCATTCTTCCCGGTGGACTCGTCCTCGTGGAGAAAATCATCAACGTTTATGGCCAGGAAGAATATTTGGAAACAGTGATACCAATTTCGAGGTAAGTTTCCTACAATTACAATTGGGATAAATATCTTAAGGAAGAGGTATGAAAATAGGATTCTTTTCACTTTGCCTGGTTCTGGGCTTGAGCCTCTCGGCTTTTGCTCAAGAAATCACCAATGTCAGCTTCTCTCAAGATGGCGACCTCAGTAAGCTCATCATTGAAATCGACAAGTCCACTCTCGCGGAGCGCTTCCACGTTACCGAAGACAAACAGATCATCCTCGACGTAAAAAACGCCAAAGTTTCCCCGAAGCTTCTACGGGGGATTGATACTTCTGAGTTTCCTGGTCCTACAGTCTATATCTCCGGATATAAAAAACCTGGAACCAAGAACGATGTTCGCTTTGCCATCCAGCTCAGAGATAATGTTCGCTCAGTTCTTGATGTGAACGAACGCATGATCGTCCTCTCTATCGAAAATAGGTTTGGGGTCTTTTCAAGTAAAGAAGCCCAGGGAAAGGTTTCTGAGGTTAAAGAAATTCTAAGTGATGACAACTTTGGTCTCAATGTTCCAAAGTCAACCAGTGTTGATGACATCCTCTTGAACCTGACTCTCTCAGGGCCCAAGAAGTACGTCGGAAAAAGAATTTCCATTAATGTCCGGAAAATTCCTGTCGTCGATGTGCTTAACATGATCGCGGAGACTTCTGGTTTCAACATCATCGCTGATCAAGCGGTTGAAAACCTTCCGCCCATCACACTATCCCTCACCAATATTCCCTGGGATCAGGCACTAGACACCATTTTAAAAATTGCCAAGCTCTCGGCAGAAAAAAGCGCCAATATCCTCATCGTCAAAACTCAGGACCAGGCAAATAAGGAAAAGGATGAGGAGCAAAAGCTTGCCGCTCTCAAAGCAAAACTCGAGCCTCTTGTTACACGCGTCTTTCTGATTAACTACGCCACCCTCGCAGATATTTCGACGATCGTTAAAGATTACCTTACTCCCGAGCGCGCCGCACTCCAGACTGATGAGCGCACGAACAGTCTCATCGTCAAAGATACTGTGGAATCAATCGAGCGGATTAAGAAAATCATCGAAACCCTGGACACTCAGACTCCTCAGATTCTGATTGAAGCAAAAATCGTCGAAGCCAATGAAACTTTTTCTAAATCGATTGGTCTCTCAAACGGTATCCGCTTCGGCTACGATGCCTTTACCCCGGTGGGAGACGCTTCGCCTGCTGGTCCAACCATTGGCGAGACTATAGGGCCAGGCTTCTCTTTCTCGTCAGCTCCAGGCGCCAATGGAAACTCCGCTCAGGTTCTTGGGATGAGTATTACAGTCTTTAAACGACTCCTAAACCTCGATTTCAGTCTTCAGATGATGGAAAATGAACAGAAAGGGCGAATCATTTCCACTCCGAAGGTCGTGACCCAGAATAAGAAAGCTGCCAATATCACGAGTTCATTACAGACAAGTTACGCCGAAACTGTGAACACAGGTGTTGGTCAAAATATCACAACCTTTAAGCCAATTACCGCCGCTCTCAACCTGGATGTTACACCGCAGGTAACTAATGACGGTGCGATCTCCATGAAGGTCACCCTAAGCAAGCAATCCTTTCTTAACTCTGGTCCAGGCGGAGGTGCTCCACCGGATCTTGCTACCAGAAACGTTTCCACCAATGTCCTGGTTGAAAACGGATCCACGATTGTCATCGGTGGTCTTTATCAGACATCGAATTCTGAGACAGTTTCTGGTATCCCGGTCCTGAAAGACCTGCCACTTATTGGCTGGCTTTTTAGAAATCCAGATAACGAGCTTCGAACAAAAGATGAGCTCATTATCTTTCTCACTCCGCGGATCATGAATCAGGAAGAAGCTGGTTTCACCGACAACAAGGCTTCTACTCTCGACACCGTCTCCGAGCTTTAGGAGACCCGAAATGGCGAAGAAGAATCAATCAGCACTTCTGGCGAAATACTTCAGTATGTACCAGAAGAGTCCGCGCTCGAAGGTCTTCGCTCCATTGGCGGAGTCATTCCGTAAACTCGGGATGATCGAAGATGCTTTAAAGATTCTCCGCGAAGGGATTCGCCATCACCCTAATTACGCTCTCGGATACATCGTCCTGGCTCATTGCTATTACGATCAGGAAAAATACGACCTCACCTACAGCACACTCCGGCCCATCATTGCTCAGAATGCAGACAATATCTCTCTGCAGAAAATTTTTGCTCAAGCCTGCATTCATCTCGGGCACCTCGAAGAAGCCCTGGAAGTTTACAAGTACCTTCTGTTCATGAATCCTCAGGATAAGTTTTTTGCTGAGCAGGTTAAGAAGCTTGAAGATGATCTCATGGTGGGACACAAGAAGATCGGCCTGGATCAGCTTCTTAAATCCCCCGACCTTCCGAAAACGGTTCCTGTAGAAACAACTGAAGATGATTGGGTTCAAGTGGACTTCGCAAGACCAGAAGAAAAAAAAGCGTCTCTTCCGGCCGAGAGTCCCGATGAATGGGCGATGGAAAAACCGGGGTCCCTACATCCCCTTCTGGAAAGTGAAAGCATACCGAATCGAAGCCTTGAAGATGATTACTATGCTGATGAATTCGACGAATACGGAAACATTGAAGAAGTAAACGATTCAAGTGTGAAGCATGATGCGCCTTATATCTCCCACACTCTGATCGATCTCTACTGTGCTCAAAACTACTTCGATAAGGCGATCGAGCTTCTGAATAAAATGCTTGAGCTCAACCCCGATGACAGAAAAACAAGAGATAAACTCTCTGAAGTCCTGGATCTTAAAAAAGACCACGAAGGCAGTGGATCTCAGGAAGAAGATGGCCATAACGAACTCATCTCCATCATCGAAAACAAAGTGAAAGCGAAGTCTCCCCAGGTCTTGAAAATTCAAAGCGCATTTGATTCATTTTTAGATGCTCTCAAAGACAAATCCCAAAATTACCGGTGAGTTTATGAAAAAATTCCTTATCCTGAATGGCCCGAACCTGAACATGCTCGGGACTCGGGAGCCTGAAGTTTATGGAAAATTAACCCTCAAAGAAATCCAGGACTGGACGACAGCGAAACTGCAAAACACTGCTGAGCTCGAATGGTTTCAATCCAACGTTGAAGGTGAAATTATTGATCGCATTCAGAGATCTGTGAGTGAAAATTACTCGGCGCTCATCATCAATCCCGGTGGCTATTCCCATACCAGTGTCGCTATCCATGACGCTCTGAAAATCCTGAAAATTCCAGTAATTGAAGTCCATTTAAGCCAGATCTATCAGAGGGAAGAGTTCCGCCATACTTTATTGACGGCAAAAGCGGCTACGGCCATAATGAGCGGACTTGGAAAACAGAGTTATTACATGGCGATATATTCGCAGCTCCACTAACAGGGAATAGAAGATTTATGTATCAAACCACTGACTTTCGTAAAGGCCTCAAGATAGAACTCGAGGGAAAACCTTGGATCATCGTCGACTTCCAACACGTTAACCCTGGTAAAGGCTCAGCGTTTGTCAGAACGAAAATTCGCAATCTTGAAACAAACCAAGTCATCGAGAAGACATTCAAGGCCGGTGTGGATACGGCTGGAAAGCCTGACATGGAAGAAAAGGAAATGGAATACAACTACTCTGATCCTGATGGTTATAATTTCATGGACCAGACGACTTTCGAGATGGTTCATCTCAATCATGACCA